>JBEPWW010000001.1:0-30575 GCA_041642215.1 Salinimicrobium sp.
TAAGCTTTGCCCAATAATGACCATATATATTATGTACTTCATTGGCAGACCCCATCGAATGCTGGAGGGCTTCGGGATGGACCTCGGGCTCCCCCAGGTCTCCCCACCAGCCTTCCACCCCCATCTGTTTGAGGCCCCGGTAAATGTTCCAGAACCAATCCCTTGCCCGGGAATCAAAGATGTCAATGAGGCCGGTATTCCCGAAGTAAAAATCATAGGTAAAAGGATTCCCCATAGAATCTTTGGCCAGCACCTCATTTTGAACGGCTTCTTCCCATCGGTTGGACGTGGTAAGAACGAACGGCTCAGTGATGAGAATGGTTTTTACGCCCTGTTCCTTAAGGTTACTGATCATTTCACGGGGCTGAGGAAAAGAATCCTTTACAAATTCAAGGTTTCCCATGGTACCCTGGATCTCATGTCCAAACCAGAAAAGGTCCAGGATCACCGCATCTACCGGAATGCTGTCTTCTTTGAATTGCTGAATGGTTTCTTCCACCTCCCGCTGGGAATGGTACCCGAACCGACTTGAAAAATTCCCCAGGGCCCAGCGCGGCGGCATGGGTTGCCTCCCCGTGAGCAGGGAATAATTCGCTGTAATATCTTCCCAGGTCTTCCCCACCACGATCTGGTATGTCTTTCTTCCGCCAATCGTTTCGTACGCCAGGGTATTGGAGTTCTCACTGTCCAGATCAAGATGCCCTATTGGGGCATTATCGAAGTGCAGCAGGTATTTCCTGGAAGAAAGCACCACCGGCAACGTATAGTTAAGTAACTCGCTCATGGAACCATATCCATAATGCGCGCGGTTATACAGTTCCAGCTTGTTTCCCCGCCGGTCCATGCCTAATGCACGGGCCCCGCCTCCCATAAGCACCTCGTATTCTTCAATATTAAAATCCAGACGTTCGTGATGCGCTCCCGTGGAAAACCCCAGCTTTTCTGAAATGATTTTTTCTCCTTCGTAGTAATAAGTGATCTGGAACGGCTTTTTGGTGATCACAACATCAATCCCTTCGGAATCGATCTTTACGGAAGCCGAATCCTCAGTGAGGCCAAAATGCACCTTCCGGGGCTCCAGGACGACGGCATGAGAAACAGGAATATGGTCTTCCCCAGAAGGGACAAATACCGTCTCCATAATCTCTGAAGTGTACGGTGTGAAAATATAAATTCCGTCATTGGTTTCGATATGAATAACTCCGTCATCCTGATCCATGTTTAGAAATTTCCGGTCGGGGTTCTGAGCCCGGCTGTTGCCGCTAACCAAAAACAGGAAAACAAACAAATGCTTTACAAGCAACTTATAACCGGAAGAAATTTTCATGGCACATTACAATTTAGTGGTAAAAATAAAGGCTCCTTTAAAGGGCAATTCTAATTCCCGGCCCCAGGTGATCTCCTCTCCCGTCAAAATGTTTCTCACGGCTGTTCCCTGCAGTCCCAGCTCTTCAAATCTTTCCAGGTTAAGGTTAACAGCTTCTTCATTCTTGTTGAGGATCACGATCACCTGCTCATTTTCTAAAGCACGGGAAAGTACATAGGTTCCATCCTGAGGTGCAAAATGCAGCGTTTCTCCTTTGTGAATGGCTACACTGTTTTGTCTGTAATTGAGCAATGTTTTGAGATAATTCTGCATCTCTGCCTGCTCTTTTGATAAACCTTCTCCTGTAAAGGCATTCGTCTCATCGTTTTCCCAACCTCCGGGAAAATCTGTTCTTATGAGACCATGATCCCCGGGATTGGCCGCGTCGCTCATAAGGATCTCTGTCCCGTAATAGATCTGCGGGATCCTTGGGAGCATGAGCATATAAGCCAGTCCCATTTTGGTTTTGGTGAGATCCTCTCCAAATTGGGTATAGATACGGCTTTTATCATGGTTGTCAAGAAAGATCATGATATCTTCGGGGGCAGGATAAGCGAAATCATTGGCCAGGCCTTCATACATTTTGACAAGCCCGGTATCCCATTGTTCTTCTTCATGGAGGCCTACAACTATATTTCCCTGCATGGCAAAATCCATAGTGGACGTTAGGTTGGAATCATACCCATCCTTGTTATTTGCGCCATCCTGCCAGTATCTTATTAAGAGCGGATTATAACTCCACTCCTCTCCTACGATCGAAAAGTTAGGATATTCGGTCATGATGGCACCGGCCCAGTCGCTCATGAACTGCTTATCGGGGTACGGATAGGTGTCCTGTCTTATCCCTCCCAGGCCAAGGGTTTCGATCCACCAGATGCTGTTCTGAATAAGGTATTTCGCCATAAAAGGGTTTTCCTGGTTGAGGTCTGGCATGGTTGGCACGAACCAGCCTGCGGTCATTCCCTTTTTATCCACCTTAGAAGCATACAGGTCCTGGTTTGTGGTTCGCCTGTGATTAGAATACACCAGCTCTTCATTATTTTCGTACAATTCCTGGTGGTTGATCCAGTTATTAAACGGCAGATCATCCATCCACCAGTGTTCCACTCCGGAATGATTAGCAACCTGGTCCATAACGATCAGGATCCCTTTTTCCCCGGCTTTCTCCACCAGTTCTTTGTACTCTTCCAAGGTTCCAAACCTGGGATCCACCCTGTAAAAGTCGGTCATGGCGTAGCCATGGTAAGAGCTGGATTCCATATCATTGATTAGCAGCGGTGATGGCCAAATGGCGGTAAATCCCATTTCCTCGATATAATCCAGGTGCTCGATCATCCCCCGTATATCTCCCCCGTGCCGGCCGTAATCGTCTTCCCGGTCTATGGTCTTTTCAAGAAGGTCGGGATCTATATCATTCGAGGGGTCCCCATTGGCAAACCTGTCGGGGGTGATGAGGTAAATGGCGTCTGAACTTTTAAACCCAACATGTCCCTCTGCAGGTTTTTCCCGGGATAGCAGCTCATACTGGTAGGTGTGGGTGCTTCCATCACTAAAAGTGAAGACTATAGGAAACGAACCGGGTTGGGCATCTGCTTCCACAGCAAGGTCCAGGAAGAGGTAGTTGGGGCTGTCAGCCCGGTGCACCGCCTCCAGTCGTACTCCCGGATAATCAATTCGCGGAGTGGCCTTTCCTATATCCTCTCCATTTACCAGCAACTGCAATTCCGGATTTTTGAGATCTACCCACCAATTAGGTGGTTCCACCCTCTCTACCTGGGCCCACACCTGAAAGCCCATCAGGAACATCAAAAGAAACAGTAGTTTTTTCATGCTTTAAAATATTGATTAAACGGTTACCGGCGTTCTTGGCTCCACCCTCACTTTTCCGCCATTTACTTCGATCTCCAGCGCCCTGTCCCCTTCCAGTTCAAAGCTGGTTTTACCGGGAGCCACATTGATCTTCAGGATCTGGTTCCTAAAGTTAAGTTTGAAGGAATAAGACTCCCATTGCTCCGGGATACGAGGATTAAAACACAATCTACCTTCCTTGATACGCATTCCCCCGAAGCCTTCCACTATACTCATCCATGTGCCGGCCATACTGGTAATATGACAGCCTTCTTCCACCTCATTGTTGTAGTCGTCCAGATCCAGCCTTGAAGTACGCAGGTAAAATTCATAGGCCCGGTCCATTCGTCCCAAAGCCGCTGCCTGGATGCTGTGTACACAGGGCGAAAGCGAAGATTCATGGACGGTTAAGGGCTCATAAAAATCAAAATGCTTCTCCAGGTCCTCCTTTGAGAAGTGGTCCTCGAAAAAGTAGAAGCCCTGTAGAATGTCAGCCTGTTTTATATAACAGGAACGTAAAATACGGTCCCAGCTCCAGTGCTGGTTGATGGGTCTTTGTCCAACCGGCAGATCTGACACGGGAACGATTTCCTTATCCAGGAAATTATCCTGCTGCAGGAAAACACCATAAGTATCTGAATAGGGAAAATAGAGGTTTTCGGCTACTTCCTTCCAACGGGCGACCTCTTCAGGTGCCAGGCTAGCCTTTGCCAGGATGCGACTGTAATCTTCTGCATATTCATTTTTCACCCGCTCCATGCTGGCAATGCAATACTCTATACACCACTTCGCAATATAATTGGTGTACCAGTTATTGTTGACATTGTTTTCATACTCATTGGGTCCCGTAACCCCCAGGATCACATATTTGTTTTTCTCTGTACTAAAATTCGCTCTTTGTTGCCAGAAACGGGCTATAGCGATCATCACTTCCAGTCCTTTATCTGGAATATATCCAAAATCTCCGGTGTACCGCACATAGCGATCAATAGCCACGATCATTGCCCCGTTTCGATGGATCTCCTCAAAGGTGATCTCCCATTCATTATGGCTTTCTTCGCCATTCATGGTAACCATTGGATATAAGGCCGCCCCATTATCAAAGCCCAGCTTTTCGGCATTTTCAATCGCCTTATCCAGGTGATTGTACCGGTAAGTGAGGAGGTTACGAGCTACATGCTGATCTTTTGTTGCCATGTAAAAAGGAATACAATAGGCTTCTGTATCCCAATAGGTGCTGCCCCCGTATTTTTCACCTGTAAATCCTTTAGGCCCGATATTGAGCCGGGCATCTTTTCCTAAATACGTCTGGTTGAGCTGAAAAATATTAAACCTGATTCCCTGCTGGGCCTTAACATCACCTTCAATGGAGATATCTGCCATTTCCCAGATACCTGCCCATGCATGTTTCTGTTCCTCAAGCAGGGCAGAAAACCCTTTATTCAAAGCCATGGCCAGTACCTCTTTTGCAGCAACTATAAGGTTTGAAGGTTGGTGGTTCATATCTGTGACATACCCCCCAAATTTATGCAGGCATATTTTCTCTCCTTTGTCTGCCTGGCAGGTATATTTAAAGCTGATCTTTTCTTCCTCTACAAGTTTTTCGCAGTTCACATCGAGGAACTTTCCATTCTTCCATAGCTGTGATTCCATATAGACACAGGCATGGAATTCCGTTTTAAGGGTTTTGGCGGTAATGAACCCCTGGTTTCCATCGGTTTTGGCATCCAGGGTTTGCCAGAATTTTTCCTCCCAGTTTGCGTCCTCATTGGTTATCCCACTATCCAGGTATGGTTCAAATGTAATGGTTGCCTCGCCATTAACAGGGATTATTTCATAATTGATCGCCCCCAGTTCATCTTTCTCAATAGAAAGAAAGCGGGTTACCCTCACTTCTACCTGAAGATCACTTGGTAAGGTAGCCACGAAACTCCGCTCGTACCGGCCTTCCTTCATATTCAATTCCCTGCGGAAATTTTCCACAGTCTTACAGGTGTAAAGGTCCAAAGCTTCCCCGTTTACAAATACATTCACTCCTATCCAGTTTGGAGCGTTAAGTACTTTGGCGAAATACTCCGGATAACCGTTTTTCCACCAGCCTACTTTGGTTTTATCTGGATAGTATACCCCGGCAATATAACTCCCCTGAAAAGTGGGTCCTGAATACTGTTCTTCAAAATTAGCGCGTTGACCCATAGCGCCGTTGCCTAAGCTGAAAAGGCTTTCTGAGGATTCCACACGCTCTGCGTCAAACCCCTCTTCTATAATTGACCATTTATCAGGTACTATATAATCTTGATTCATCTTTTTATTTTATGACAATGTTTTTAATAAATTCTATTTCTATTTCAGTGAAATCATGGAAATTATAGGCCGCTTCTTTAAGCACCTCTTTATTACCAATTCCAATGCTTAACATTCCTGCGGAATTTGCTGCCGTTATCCCGGCTCGGGCATCTTCAAAAACGATGCATTCTTCTGGCTGTAATGTGAGTTTTTCTGAAGCTTTCAGGAAAACTTCCGGGTCTGGCTTTGCTTTAGAAACATCATTCCCGTCCACTATAGCAGAAAACCGGTCATGTATTTTCAAATTCTTTAAAATAGGCCGTGCATTCTTACTGGCAGAACCCAGAGCGATAGGGATATTCTTTGCTGTTAAAAAATCCAGCACTTTATCCACCCCCGGCAAAAGATCCTCTTCAGACATGGAAGCTATGCTCCCGAGATAGTCCTTGTTCTTATTGGTCATCAACAGCTCAAATTGATCTTCAGAAACAGATTTACCGCCCCACTTCAATATTTGCTGCAGGGAATGTACCCGGCTCACCCCTTTTAATTTTTCGTTCTGTTCCAGATCAATATCAAACCCAAGATCATTTGCCATTTTTCTCCAGGCGATGAAATGGAATTTCGCGGTATCCACGATCACTCCATCCAGATCGAAGATCACTCCTTTATATTTATTCATTTGCACTTAATCGTTTATGTGTTTTCACCCTTAAAGTAAGAAGACCGGCCAGGATCATAGAGCATCCTCCAATGATCAGGGCGTAAATTGGCTGGCTTTCAAAAAGTTCTTTAACTAAAAATCCAAGAATTGTAGCTGCTACTATCTGGGGGATCACGATGAAGAAATTGAACACCCCCATGAAATAGCCCATTTTTGCCGAAGGCAAAGAGCCCGAAAGCATAGCGTAAGGCAGGGAGAGTATACTCGCCCAGGCTACTCCCACGCCTATCATCGATATCAAAAGACCCGTTTTGGTAGACAAAAAGTAGATTGAAATAAGACCCAGACCACCCAGGGTTAGAGCTACTAAGTGTGTGATCTTATTACTTGTCCTTTTTGCCAGTACCGGTAAAAGGAATGCCACGGCTGCCGCCACTCCATTGTATACCGTGAACATTACAGTAACCCAGTCTGCAGCATCATTGTATAATTCTGAAGTGGTATCGGTAGTACCAAAAACATGACCGGTCACCGAGGCGGTAGTATAAATCCACATAGAGAACAAGGCGAACCAGGAGAAGAATTGTACCCAGGCCAGCTGTTTCATGGTTTGAGGCATATTCAGCATATCGCTCACAATTTCCGTAAACCCGTTCTTAATATTTCTTTGCCTTAGGCGGGAGGTGAGTACAAATAGCAATCCCGTAATAAAAAGCCCTACAAATAGAATATATAATTCTTTTGTAAGCACCAGCTCATAAATCGCATAAGTCACTGCACCCCCTACCAATACCATCGTAACTCCAATAATAGTTTGCTTTCTGGTGTCCTGGTGTTTTTCCCGTATTACAGGTTCAGGCTCAGGGCGATGTTCTTTTTCTGCTTTTTCAAACGCAGCCAGTTCTTGTGGAGAGTATTCTCTGGATTTCAGGACCGTCCATAGAACAGCCAGAAAGAATACGATCCCTCCCACATAAAAGGACCATTTAACCGAATCGGGGATAACCCCTTCCGGAGCCGTATTGCTTACTCCAAGCCAGGTAGAAAACATATAGGGCAACAAGGACCCTACTACAGCCCCTATTCCAATGAAAAAACTCTGCATTGCAAAACCCAAAGTCCGTTGCCGGATTGGCAGGTTATCTCCCACAAAAGCCCTGAAGGGCTCCATCGAAATATTGATCGATGCATCCATGATCCATAAGGTGCCGGCCGCTACCCATAATGTGGGGGAATTAGGCATTATGAATAAAGCAATGGAAGAAAGAATGGCTCCTGCCAGGAAATAGGGTCTACGCCTCCCAAGCCTGTTCCAGGTCCTGTCGCTAAAATAGCCTATGATTGGCTGGACCACCAGGCCCGTTACCGGTGCCGCGATCCAAAGGATGGGGATAGATTCCACCTCGGCACCGAGGGTTTCAAAAATTCTGGAGGTGTTGGCATTTTGCAGGGCAAAGCCAAATTGTATACCGAGAAATCCGAAACTCATATTCCAGATCTCCCAGAAACTCAGGGTACGTTTTTGCATATCGTGTTATTGGTATAACGATAAGCACTAAGACTTATCAAAACTTAAAAAAGGGAAGTGAAAATATAGTTTCGATAAAAATCCTGTCAAATATAATAAAATAATTAAATCTGGGCGTATAATCTGGCTAGTGTGGATTCCCGCGCTATCAGGCTGGTTTTTATTATTTCTGTTCTAAAGGAAATATCATG
Source organism: Salinimicrobium sp. (assembly GCA_041642215.1). Lineage (GTDB taxonomy): Bacteria > Bacteroidota > Bacteroidia > Flavobacteriales > Flavobacteriaceae > Salinimicrobium. Next base: position 7,884 of record JBEPWW010000001.1, read on the forward strand.
ATCCACCGGGTTCTCAAGCCTTTCTATAAGCATTTCAGCTGCCCTGCTCCCCATTTCGGCTCCATGTTGACTAACTGTTGTAAGGCTGGGAATAAATTTTCTGGACAATTCGCCGTCAGAAAAACCTATTACCGAAACATCTTCGGGCACCTCGAGACCTTTTTCTTTTAATCCCCGAACGGCGCTGGCCGAAAATTGTTCATTGACGGCAAATATCCCATCAAGATCCTGATATTTAAGGAACTCCATTATTTCCTTTTCACTGTTCTCCACGTCTTCTATCTTGAGGATCCGCTCTTCAACAACAGGAATACCTGCCTCCTCCAGAGCTTCCAAATAGCCTTCTGTCCTTAATTTTCCCACACTCACGTAATCTACGGTAGTTATGATCGCGATCTTCCTGCATCCGATCTCCGTCAGGTGCCCTACTGCTCTTTTTGCCCCCTCTTTATCGTCATTGATGACCTTGTCGCAAATGATCTCATCGACAATACGATCAAAAAGGACCACAGGCATCCCCTGGTTTATGACTTCCGTAAGGTGATGATAATCCTGTTTTTGCTGGGTTTCCTTTGCCACTGAGAGGATGAAGCCGTCTGTACTACCATTGGCAAGCATCTCCATATTCATCACTTCCTTGTCAAAGGAATTGTTAGATAAACAAATGATCACGTTGTATCCTCTTTTGTTAGCCACCTGTTCGATCCCGCTTATCACCGTAGCAAAAAAGTCATGGATAATCTCAGGCAGAACGATACCTATGGTCCTGGTTTTCCTGTTTTTGAGGCTTAGGGCAATATTGTTGGGCTTATAATTATAAAGTTTGGCAAAGGCCTTAATCTTAAGCCGGGTATCTTCACTTATCTCCACGCTATCCCGAAGCGCTTTCGAAACCGTGGAAATGGAAACATCAAGTTCCCGGGCGATCTGTTTTAGGGTTAACTTCGGCTTCATAATAAATAGGAGTATAAAATCTTTTTTAACTTATTCTGTAAAACTAAAATAAATAATTGTTAAATGATGTTAGGACGGAAAGTTTTCAACACGAAAACGTTTTCGGAGCTGTTGTAGGTCTGCGAAGCCCCATTATTCCTTAATTATTACCTACTTTTAAGGTCGGGAAGAGGAAATATAAGGTTAATTTATTAAGAACTAATACAACGCAATTTATGAGAACATTATTCAAAAGCACATTGCTTCTGTTGTTTATGATGCCAATGAGCTTTTTTGCACAAAACACGCTGAGCGGTATGGTTATCGAGCAGGATACAGGTTTGCCCATACCGGGCGTAAACGTCTTGATTAAAGGCACAAACCAGGGAACCGTCACAGATTTTGACGGGAATTATGCCCTGGAAGGTGTTAAAATGAATGACGTGATCGTTTTTTCTTACGTGGGCTTTGCTTCACAGGAGGAAACCTACACCGGACAGGAGGTCATTAATGTGGAATTAGCCCCCGGGGCGCTTCTTGAAGAAGTGGTGCTTATTGGATATGGTACTACCCGCAGACAGGATGCTACCGGAGCAGTCCAGCAAATTTCCACCGAAGAATTCAACCGGGGAGCCATTGTCTCGCCCGAACAACTTATCGCTGGTAAATCTGCCGGGGTAAGGATCACCTCAGCCAACGGGGCTCCGGGTGGTGGCGCAGAGATCAGGATTCGTGGAGGATCGTCTCTTTCTGCGAATAACTCTCCTTTAATTGTAGTAGACGGTATCCCACTGGATCAGCGAGGGGTACAGGGCGTAAGGAATCAGCTTAACGCGATAAACCCGAACGAGATCGAAGATTTCGTTGTTCTTAAGGATGCTTCGGCCACCGCTATCTATGGTTCTAGAGCCTCAAACGGGGTCATTCTTATTACCACCAAAAAAGGTAAAAAAGACGCTCCTCTTAATTTTGAGTATGATCTTAAGGCATCGGTGGGAACAGTCACTGATTACGTAGATGTTCTCGACGCCAACCAATTCAGGAACCTCATAGAATCCACCCCGGGTACAGATCCCGATCTTTTAGGTAATGCCGATACCGATTGGCAAAAGGAAATTTATCAAACATCGGTTGGTGCTATTCATAACCTAACGGTTTCCCAGGGTTTTGAAAACTTCTACTACAGGGTGAATTATAACAACACTGCCCAAACAGGTGTGTTAAAGACCGATCTTTACGAAAGAAATGCCCTTAACATCGCCCTGAACGCCGACCTTCTTGACAACACGCTAAAGCTTACCCTTACCAGTAAAGGAAGCTTTGACGACAATAAATTCGCAGATGAGGGTGCCATTGGAGCAGCGGTTAATTTTGACCCTACCCAACCGGTATATGATCCCAACAGCCAATATAATGGATATTATGAATGGACCGATGCCAACGGGGTCGCACTCCAACAGGCAACGAGAAACCCGGTGGCTTTATTGATGCAACGGGATCCAGACGCAAGGACTAAAAGAAATATCACCAACTTCAATGTGGATTACAGGATCCCGTTCGTAGAGAACCTGAGGTTCAACATGAATGCAGGATTTGATTATGCCGAAAATGAGGGTAGGAACTTCCGCCCGGTATCTTCGGCTGTGGTACTTCAGGACATTCCAAACGAGGAAGAGTACTCCGGAATTAACAGGAATACCCTGCTTGATTTCTATTTCAACTATAAACCTTATCTGGAGGCCTACAACACAAACATAGATCTTACCGCAGGACATTCCTTTCAGGAGTTCTTCATTCAAAGCGAGCGAATGTTCACCCAGGATAATCAGTGGCGTACGGCCCCTCTCTCCAGGGAACGTAATGCCCTCGAGTCCTATTTCGCACGTGCAAGTTTTGACATTGACGACCGATTCTTACTTTCTGCGAGTTACAGGACAGATGGTTCTTCCAGGTTCAGTGAAGATAACAGGTGGAGCCACTTCCCCGCTGTGTCAGCCGGTTGGAAGCTCAACAATGAAAGTTTCATGGAAGGTTCTGTTTTTTCTGAACTTAAATTACGGGCCGGTTACGGGATTACCGGGAACTATGAGATCGGAAACAATTACGGCTATATTGGTTTTTATTCCCGAAGTGTGGGAGGAGCCAGTTACCAGTTTGGAGATAGATTTTATCAAACCTTTAGACCTGAAGAATATGACCGTGACCTGAGATGGGAAGAACTGGAGACCTATAACGTAGGGATCGATTATGGATTCTTTAATGATCGGTTGACCGGTAGTATTGACGCGTATCACCGAACCACAGACGGTCTTCTGGCTGTAGTTCCTGTTCCTGCCGGTGCCAACCTGTCTGACCAGTTACTCACTAATGTTGGGGAAACGGTAAGCCGGGGTATCGAGATCGCTTTAAATGGGGAGGTTGTACAATCCCAGAATTTTAACTGGAATTTCAATTACAACATTACTTTCCAGGACCTGGAGATCACGAGATTATCTCTTGGAGATAATCCAAACTTCTTTATCCCGCAGGGAGGAATCAGCGGAGGGGTTGGAAATACCATTCAGCTATGGAAAACCGGTATTGATCCTACAACTTTCTTTGTATACCGCCAGGTCTATGATGAGAACAATAACCCTATAGAAGGGGCTTATGTGGATGTGAATGGGGATAACGAGATCACAGAAGCCGATCGTCAACCGTATAAAAAGGCCTCTCCTGATTACTTTATGGGATTCACCAATAACCTGACCTATAAGAACCTTGACCTGAGCTTCACCTTCCGTGGAAGCTTTGGAGGCTACATGTATAACAACACCCAATCCAGTATTGGTTTTGTAGGAGCCGGTACCATTACTCCGCAGCCCTACTATTCTAACTTTAATGCGAACGTACTGGAAACAAATTTCCAGAGGAACCAGTTCTTTTCAGATTATTATGTAAGAAGTGCTGATTTTGTGAGACTAGATAACATCTCCCTTGGCTATTTAGTCCCCGGAGAGGATGTTAATTTCAGGGCGAGCTTAACCGCTACCAACGTCTTTCTCATAACAAATTATGAAGGACTGGACCCTGAAATTGCCGGAGGTATTGATAACAACTTCTATCCAAGACCCAGAACATTTGTACTTGGATTCAATCTTTCTTTTTAATTTAAATACAGATGAAAATGTACAGTAAAATAAAACCGATCCTAATCATTTTCCTTAGCCTCACCTTGCTGGGCTCCTGTGAAAGTGAACTGGAACTACAACCTGAAGATGAAAGGGAGATCCCCGCTAATCTTTTTAACGATCCCGAGGCCTATAAGCAGTTCCTGGCTAAGCTTTATGCAGGGCTTGCCATAAGCGGACAGGAAGGTCCCGCCGGTAACCCTGATCTTATTGGTCTTGATGAAGGTTTTTCCCAATACCTTAGACTATACTGGATGCTGCAGGAATTGACTACAGATGAGGCCGTAATTGGATGGAACGATGGTACCATTCTCGACCTGCACGGGCAGAACTGGACCTCTGGAAATGAATTTATTCGTACCATGTATTCCCGTTTGCTTTACCAGGTGGCATTAACCAATGAATTCCTGCGGCAGGCCAGTGATGAGAACCTAAATAATCGTGGCATAACCGGGGCAGATCTTGAAAGGATCCAGACCTTTAAGGCAGAAGCCAGGTTCCTGAGGGCCTTGAGTTACTATCACGCCCTGGACCTGTTTGGCAATCCACCGTTCATTACTGAAGATGATCCCATAGGTGCATTCCTGCCGGAACAAACAAACCGGGCAGAACTTTTCTCCTGGATCGAGAGTGAACTTCTTGAGATCGAGAACCAGATGGTTCCTGCACGGCAGAATGAGTATGGACGTGCAGACCAGGCAGCGGTGTGGATGTTATTATCAAAATTATACCTAAACGCCGAAGAATATACCGGCAGTGCCAAATATGCTGATGTGATCAATTACACCAACAAAATAATCGATGCCGGCTATACGCTGGTAGATGATTATCAAAAGTTGTTCCTGGCCGATAATGACACCAACGGGGCTCAGAACGAGGTGATCTTCCCCATTGCCTTCGATGGGTTAAACACCCGATCTTATGGTGGGATGACCTTTATCATTCACGCCGCTATTGGCGGGGAAATGGATCCTGCTAAATTTGGTGTTAATTCAGGCTGGGCCGGTTTAAGAACGACACCACAGTTTGTGGATGTATTCCCGGGAGGTGCAGACTCTGAAGATAACAGGGAAATGTTCTTTACTGAAGGTCAGACAAAGGAAATCGCCGACATTAATAGTTTTACAGACGGTTATGCCGTGGCCAAATTCAAGAATGTAGATGTTAACGGTAACCAGGGAAAAGATGTGACAGGGGAACATCCCGATACCGACTTTCCAATGTTTAGGCTCGCCGATGCCTACCTCATGTATGCTGAAGCTGTTGTAAGAGGCGGTGGCGGTGATATGGGAAGAGCAGTATCCCTCATTAATGAATTAAGAACCCGTGCGTATGATTCTGGTGGAAACATCGCCGCATCAGACCTCAACCTTGAATTCCTGATCAATGAACGCGGAAGGGAATTATACTGGGAAGCACACAGAAGAACAGACCTGATACGGTTCAACAGATTTTCCAACAATGGAATTTGGGCCTGGAAAGGCAATGTTCCCCAGGGAACGACCACCCAGTCTTTCAGGGACCTCTTCCCTATCCCGGCTTCAGATCTGGGAGTAATACCAATTTAGAACAAAATCCAGGATACTAATATTAAAATCAGAACAATGAAAAAATTTTCAATCTTATTTATAGCTTTTATAGCGCTCATCGGCTTTAATGCTTGTAGTAGTGACGATGATGTGGTTTTCATAGCTCAGCCGGATCCCGAGGGGATCAGCTTTACCAACTCTTTTTCTTCTGTATACGTTTTAACTCCGGCAACTGCCGGTAACACGGCAGAACGCTTTGTTTGGAATGAAGTGGATTTCGAAGTTCCTACCAATATCACTTATGAATTGCAAGGTGCTCCTATAGAAAATTTTAAGGATTATGCCGTACTGGGAAGCACTTCCCAGACCAACCTGGCTGTATCGGTACAACAAATGCTGGACCTGGCAGAAGAAGCCGGTCTGGACAATGATCCTGCAACAGAGAACCCTAATACCGGTACGTTGTATTTCAGGGTGGTTGCTTCTGCAGGGACTGAGGGCGGGATGGCCCATACTTCTGAAGTTGAAGCCCTGACCGTTCTTTTACCTGAAGATACAGACGGAGAAGAAGAAACCTTTAGAAATTTCTTCCTGGTAGGAGATGCAACTGCAGCCGGATGGGATCCAAACAATAATAACACTCCGCTGTTCAGAGATGCAGATAATCCTGACGTATATTACTACACAGGATACTTCGGAAGCGGGGAATTCAAATTACTTGAAGTCCTTGGACAGTGGCAACCACAATGGGGTCTTGACAATGGAGAACTTACCAGCAGTGATATATTGGGTGGAGATCCTGGCGCCTTTACAGTAGACACTGAAGGTTATTATACCCTGGAGATCAACGTGGATGAGATGACCTACAGCTTTGAGCCCTTTGATGCCAGTGGTGCAGCAACTTATACCACAATTGGTTTAATTGGTGATGCGACCCCTGGAGCATGGGATACAGATACTGATATGACCCAATTGGATACCGATCCACATATCTGGTACATTACCGATTTTGAATTGGGCCAAGGTGAATTCAAGTTCCGGGCCGAGGACGATTGGACAGACAACTGGGGAGCAGCTCAGGAAGGACTAAGCGGAAAGACCAATTATGGCTCCGGGGATAACATGAGTGCACCGGCAGGAATCTATAATATCTGGTTCAATGACATAACCGGGAGATATATTCTCATTCCACAGGGAGAATAAAAACCTAAAACAAAAGGCTGTCTAAAAAGCTTAATGCACGTCAGGATCTGAAATAATTTCAGAATGACGACCTAAATAGCTTTTAGACAGCCTTTTTTATTAAACTATGATCATGAAAAGAACAAGATTCACATATCCACTCATCCTGGGCCTCATGCTCTTCCTGGGAGCCTGTTCCTCAGATGATGATGCCATCACCCCCGATCCTGGAAGCGGTAAAACCGTTGATCCTCCCGCCCAGGCACAACCTATAAACCTGGAAGATTATCACAATGGCTCCGGGGTAATGATGCAGGCTTTCTACTGGGATGTCGAACCCCGGCACGGCTGGTGGGACCTTTTATCTGAAAAGGTGGGCAGCTGGGCAGAAGCAGGCATCGACCGCATCTGGTTACCCCCCGCGTCCAAGGGACAATCGGGAGGCTATTCCATGGGCTATGATCCTTCAGATTATTATGATCTGGGAGAATACGACCAGCATTATACCGTTGAGACCCGTTTTGGATCCAGGGCAGAACTGGAGAACCTCATAGAGACCGCTCACAGTCACAGCCTGGAGGTAATTGCAGATATTGTGATAAACCACAACTCCGGCGGTGGTGAGGAATGGAACCCATACCGGGAAAAGGTAACCTATACCCTCTTTGATGAAGAGCATGGAAACGCCTCCGGGATGTTTAACAGGAATTACGAGAATTTTTATCCTAACAGTACAAGCCAGTATGATGAGGGCAGTCTATTCTATGAGGAAACCAACCTGGATCACAATCAGGAGTATGTACAGAACTGGCTTTGGAAAGCAGATCATTCTGTGGCAAAATACTATAAGAATGAAATTGGTTTTGATGGGTGGCGCTTTGATTACGTGGCAGGTTTTGAGCCATGGGTTGTCAAGGCATGGCTGGATGAAGTTGGAGGCTTCTCTGTAGCTGAACTCTGGGACGGGTACGCTCCCAACCTAAGGGATTATATTGAAGCAACGGGAAGCAGGGTCTTCGATTTCGCTACTTTTTATAAACTTGAAGAAGCTTTAGATCGCTACGATGATCTCAATAACCTGGTAAGTGATAACATGGTATGGAAAACCCATCCCGATTATGCGGTAACTTTTACAGCAAACCATGACACCGAAAAAGACCCAAATGAGGATAATTTTATTGCTTCAGAAAATAAAATGCAGGCCTATGCCTTCATTTTGACCCATCCTGGTTACCCAACTATCTTCTATTCCGATTATGAGGAAAGCACCTTTACAGAAGATCTTAACCGGCTTATATTGATTAATAATACGATCGCCACCGGGAATGTAGAGGTATTATATGTGGATGAGGATGAGTATGTGATGCGCAGAAGCGGCAGCGGGGATAATCCCGGTCTAATCCTTTATATTAGTACCAATAACAACACTAAAAGAAGACAGGTTGACACGGGCTGGAACGACAGGGCCGTTATGGATTACACCTATAACACCGCATATACCACTACCACCGGAGATTCGGGGAACGCGACGCTGGAGGCACCGGCGAATGGATATGCAGTTTATTCTATCATGAAAGAATAACAAAAGTTCTAAAGTCTTACAAATAGGTCGCGGGCTACGCGGCCTATTTGTTTTTTAGCAGGTTTTACTTTTTTCCTCGCTTCATTAAGATTAATTCCCAGTTCCTGGACAGCCCGATAAACAGGTACGAAAGGAGCTGAATAACTCACACTAAAACCTCTCACCTATTCCTCATTGTGCCCAGGGCGTGTTATCCCTCTGGCGTCCACACGACCACCTTCTTTAAAAGTTTCTGCGGTTTGGAAAACAGATAAAGGTGATCCACGGCATTATGAGAGATGAATTTTTCTCAACGCCTTATAGTAATTTCCGTCTCTCCCAGATCTGCAGAACTGGCTCTTATGACTATTGGCCTGTTAATGGATTCTGTTCTTAACAGAATGGTAGCAATTCCAGCTTCTGCGTTGACAGTGGTATTACCAATGAGACGGGCACTCTGCCCTCCTTCCACCAGGGAGAACTCGATCTTGTTATCTGCCCCGGGAACCACGGTTCCTTTCGCATCACGAATGATCGCATATACGAAAACAACATCAGGATGATCAAGCGCGATGGATTTACCGGAATGGTCGATGGCCAGATCCAGCTTTGCGGCCCCGGAAGGCGTTCGCACCTTATGAGAGGCCACCTCCTCTCCTCCTATATACCCTACGGCCCTGATCTCCCCGGCCTGAAAAGCAGCCAGTTCAAACACGAACGGGGGATAAGGCAGTTCATCTGAGATCTCGTTGATGCCCGGTTTTTTCCTGTCTATCAAAACCCCGTTAAGATAAAAGGCCACTTCTTCGGTATTGCTGAACACCTTTACTTTGGTGGTGGAGGAAGAAGTCCAGTGATTAGCGATAAACACCATAGGATCTGAAAAATGCTGCTTGTGGGGAGGCTTCTGGCTTTTAAAGAAATAATAACTGAATTTTGGAATCCTGAAAATATCTGAAATCCCGGAAGCTTCCAGGTTATTGCTGTATCCCCTGTTATAGTCAAACATGAGCCAGTTAGCCTGCCCAATGGTCTGTCTGCCTTTTAGATTGGAATTGAATGCTTCCTGATAATTTAAAGCCTGTTGCAGCAGTCCTTTTTCTCCCGCACTGCGAAGCTGTCTGCTCGTCCTTTCCTCCTCCTGCAGCTCACTAAAATCAGATTGATTGAAGCCGGCGTTATGAGCATAATACTCCCAGTCTCCATATTCGGCAATCAAAAGAGGACGGTTTCTCTTATCATACTTGTTCCAGTAATCGGGAGCTTTCGCATGCTGCCTGGCCGGGATAAAAAGATCGTAGGAAGGATGATCCATCCATCCGGCGGTATAGGTGTCTTCATACGGTAGTTCAGCCCTCAGAATCTTATTTGCCTGGATCATGAAATTTTCGGTCATTTCAGATTCATTCAGGGAATTCTCCCAGAAGACCACACTGGGATGATTTCGATCACGGCGCGCCAGATCTTTAATGTCCTTAAAAGCATTTTCTTCAAACTCCCCTTCTTCAAAGAACTGCCAGCCGGGAATTGAATTCATCACCAGCAAGCCCAATTCATCACAGGCTTCAAGAAAAGCAGTGGACTGAGGGTAATGTGAAAGCCGCACGAAATTAAACCCGGCATCCTTGATCTTATAGGCGTCCCTGTACCGGGCTTCATCTGAAATGGCATAGCCCACATAAGGATATTCCTGGTGCCGGTTCGTACCGTTAAGAAAGATCTCCTCCCCGTTTAAATAAAAGGCATCTCCTTCCAGCCGGATCTCCCTGATCCCGGTCCTTATTTCCTGGTGGTCGAGCACTTCGCCCCCCTCAAGAACCTCTACCCGTACCTTGTACAGGTTAGGATTATCCGGAGACCATAATTGCGGATTATCCAACGACAGATCCTGCTCAAAAGAAAGATCGTCAAAGGCCCTTACCGATCTCAATTCAGAGAGGAATCCTTTCCTCTCCCCGGCAGGTCCTGTAAAAGTGGTCCTTACCCTTACCTGTATCTTTTCTTCAGAATCATTTCGCACATGGGTCTTTATAACCCCCCTGGCCTCCACGTTCCTTATATCGTCGAATTTTATTAAGACGCCCCCGCTGTTCACCTCTCCCGCATGTACAGCATCTGTAATATGTACGGGATTGGTTTTGATCAAATGAATATTTCTGTAGATACCTCCATAGATATTGAAGTCCAGGTCATTTAAGGCTTTGCCGGGAGGAATAGAGGGGTCATTTGTATTGATCACCCGAACTTCTATGCTATTCGTCTCCCTCTCCTTGAGATGCGGAGTGGCATCTACGGTAAAAGGCAGGTATCCTCCTTTGTGAACAGCAACAAGAGAATCATTGATGGATACCCTTGCTTCCTGCATCACCGCCTCGAAATGAAAAAACCACTTTCGGTCTTTTAGACTGTCTACTTTAAAGCTCTTACGATACAGGGATGTCCCCTGCCATTGATCGTTAACCAGCAGGGGTTCTATCTTCGTAGTATGAGGAATATTTACCGTTTCCCAGTCCTCCCGGGCCGGTATAGTTTCTTTTAGTCTTTGGAATTCCCAGTCATAACCAAAATTTTCTACCACACGTTGGGAAAATTCCTGCTGTTGCCGTCCCTTACCAAGCTGGTGTAGGGAGTCACAACTAAAAAAGGCGAGGGCCGATAAACAGGTAAAAAGCATGAACTTAAACTGAAATCTCATACAGCAGGGTTTAAAAGGTAAATTTTACAATTAATGATGAAATCCAAAAATTTTTCACTTACTAATTTGATCCGACCAGATTATATTTCAAAATTATAACCCGAACAAATTAAGCACTCATAGGTTCTGCGGTCAAATTTATACAGAAAAGCCCCACGATTGGAAGTGCTTTTATCTTTTTCTTCAAGTTTAATGAGTACGTTATGCGAAAGTACTTTTTGGCGGAAACTTCGCGTATCAACTTCTTTTGGCAAATAGCTTCATAAAGTCGCTGGAGCTGGGAAATGGTGATTTTCTCCGGAATGAGTCTAAAGCCTATGGGTTCTACTTTTTGTAGAAAAAATTATCGAAAAATCTTCATTTATTACATTCTACAAACCTAATTGGCATGTTTAAAGACCTAAAGAATGGTTAGAAAATTTTAGGACCTTCAAAAGTTACATTCCGATAGCCTGCACTGGTGCGTTTCAATCCTGTTTGTTTTCCACCCATTCTGCCACGAAATCACTCAAAACATTAAGTGGCACAGAACCATTTGTTAACACTACTTCATGAAACTCACGTATATCAAAATCCTCTCCTAATTCTTTTTTTGCTTCCTCTCTGAGTTTCAGGATCTCATTCATCCCAATTTTATAGGCAGTTGCCTGTCCCGGCATGACGATATGCCGTTCCACCATTTTTACGGCATCACTTTCGGCGTTAGGAGAATTTGCGACGTAATAATCTATGGCTTCTTCCCTGCTCCATTTTTTAGAATGGATCCCGGTGTCCACCACCAGCCGTATGGAACGCCACAACTCCATGGACAGCCTTCCAAAATCGGAGTATGGATCTTCATAAAAGCCAATTTCCCTGGGAAGCAGTTCACTGTAAAGCCCCCAGCCCTCTACATAAGCAGTAGAAATCCCAAGTTTCCTAAACATGGGAATATCTTCCAGTTCCTGGGCAATGGCGATCTGCATATGATGACCCGGAATGCCTTCATGATATGCCAGGGCTTCCATTTGATATACGGGCATCGCCGACATATCATAAAGATTGGCATAATAGGTCCCGGGCCGGGATCCATCCATTGCCGGCTGTTCATAAAAGGCCTTTCCCGCACTTTTTTCCCTGAAAGGCTCCACAGCTTTCACCACAATATCTGCTGCAGGTTGGGTGATAAATAGCTCATCCAGCCTTCCTTTCATGGTATCGATGATCTGTCGGGCCTCTTCCAGGTATCTTTCCTTACCCTCTGGGGTGTTCTCGTAATAGAAACGCTGATCTGTACGCATGAACCTGAAAAAATCCTGCAGGCTCCCTTCAAATCCTACCTCTGCCATGATTCCCTCCATTTCTTTATGGATACGGGCCACTTCCTTCAACCCGATCTCATGGATCTCATCTGCCGAAAGTTCGGTAGTGGTGGTTCTATGCAGGGCGGTTCTATAAAAGTCTTTTCCTTTAGGGAATTTCCATGCACCTGCGTCATTGGTCGCTCTTTGCCGTTGATCCTCCATGGCAGCAATGAGTTTTTCATAGGCCGGTTGCACATCATCCACCAGAATGTTCTGTGCCTGCTTTATAAGTTCCGACTTTTCCCGGGCAGGAATATTCAGATTTTCTACCTTTTCCTTAAAATCGGCCAGGAGTGTACTGGCTTCAGAAGATTTTTCAAAGGGTTTCCCGGTGATCAGGTTTTTGGATGCTTCTATGGTATGGTCAAAAACAAACTTTGGAGGAACGATCCCATTAAATTCCCGTAACTGAATTCCTTTGACCACGTCTTCAAAAACCCGGGGAATCCTTTTTAGGCGTTCCAGGTATGCCCTGGCATCTGAAACAGAGTCCACCTGGTGCATATTGATCAGGAAAGCCGGAAGCTGTGTATGTACACCATACATTTGATTCACGGGATAGTTATAAAACCGGAAATCATAGTCTTCGATCTCATTCTCCAGCTCCTGCCTGTACAACCGGTAACTGAGGGCGGTGCTCTCATCCAGTGCGTCCCGGTCTATAGAATCTTTTAAAAAATTAAGCCGGCGTTTGGCCTTTTCCAGATCCTTTGCATGACGCAGGTGGGAGTAATCATCCCATCGTCCATAATTATCTTTTCGGCCAAGCCTGGTCTGTAGCATCGGGGAATCCTTAAGGTCAACTTCAAATTCCCTCTCAAAAAAAGCATTGAGGCGGGAAGATTCCTGGGCGACCTTTTTAGAGGTCATGTTTTTATTGTCACCATCTTTCCCGCAGCCTGCCAGGACCAGTAAAACAATTAAAAAGACAAGGGTTACCGGGAGAACCGGTTTGATATTGCTGAAGAGGCCTTTGCTTAAATGCCTGATATAAATTCTTATTTTCATGTCCCCAAAATAAGAAAAAACACGCAAAACCAGGAAATTCTTTTGCCTATGCACAGCTGAATTCCGGATGCGTGTTTTCAAAAAATGTGATGTCCCCGTTGACTGCTATTCCAACACGGTAAATATGATCTCTGAATCATGGAAGACCTTGTGGGTCTGTTTTTCAAAATCCTCTTCTTCTGCCAAAAAGATGTTTCCCACGTAGGTTTGAGGGTTCAGGTCAATAAGGGGGAACCAGGTGCTTTGAACCTGTATCTGTAGCTTATGTCCTTTCCTGAAGGTATGGTGTACATCCTGAAGTTTGATCTCCACACCGGTTTTTTCATTCGGTTCGAAAGGCTCGGGCTCAGAAAAGCTGTTTCTAAACCTCCCTCTCATTACCTCGCTCCTCACCATCATATGATAATTGCTCATCTTAAGATGATCCTGGATCTCTTCGTAATCTTCAGCATCCGAAGGATAGACGTCGATCACTTTTACCACCCAGTCTGCCGCAGTACCGGTAGTGGCTACCTGTAATTTAGCCAGGATATCTCCCGTGAGGGTAAGATCCTCTTCCAGGACTTCGGTCTCATACACCAGCACATCAGGTCGTCGTGCCGCAAATCGCTGATCGTCTGTCATATACTTTCGCGGGGTAAAAGATATTTTTATATCTTCTGAATATGGCACCGGTTTGTTGGGATCACTGATGAATTCATCGGCTTCCTGTCCTGCCGCCTCACCTAAAGCCTGACCGGCATTTAGAAAGAAGGACCTTTTTACCGCCTCTGCGGGAGGCCAGGCTGTATAGGATTTCCATTCCTTCCTTCCGGTATCGAACATATACGCTTCCGGCAGATCCAGGACTGCATCCCCGCTACCTTTTAAAAAGTGGTTAAAGAAAATGGTTTCCACATTTTCCTGATAATCTGCAGAAATATTATCTCCAAAATAGATATTCCCTACAGCCTGTCTTTCTGTAGTCCTGGCCCAGTCTCCATGACTCCAGGGTCCCATGACCAGCATGCTGAAATTATCACCGCTTTTCTCAATAGCCTTATAGGTTTCAAATGGGCCATACAGATCTTCGGCGTCGAATAAACCGCCTACCACCATAACAGCAGGTTTCACATCATTAAGGTGTTGGATGATGCCGCGTGATTGCCAGAATTCGTCATAATTGGGGTGAGACTTGAGTTGCTGCCAGAATACATTGTCCTCTCCATAATACTGGTCCAAATTGCTCAGGGGCCCGGCATCCAGGAAAAACTGGTACTGGTCCTGAGTCCCTATGTCTGGGAGGCTGTACCAGGCTTCGGCTGTAGGCTCGTCTTTTTCATAGCCAAAAAGAGCGGTCGCCCGCCAGTAACTCAGCAGGTATGCCCCGTTATGATGAAAATCATCGAAAAAGAAATCTCCTATAGGAGCCTGAGGGGAAACGGCTTTTAAAGCAGGATGGGCGTCCAGCAAGGAATATGTGGAGTAAAACCCGGGATAAGAGATGCCCCATACTCCTACGCGGCCGTTGTTTGTAATGTTGTTCACCAGCCACTCAATAGTATCATAGGTGTCGCTGGCTTCATCCACCTGCTTTCCAGCTTTATTTGGGAGATAAGCCCGCATATTGTCATAGATGCCTTCACTCATCCATCTCCCCCTTACATCCTGGTAAACGAATATATTACCTTCCTGCATCATGATCTCGTTGGGCCCGATCTTGGAACGGAACTGATCCTCCCCATAGGGACGGGAGCTGTATGGAGTTCTGGACATGATAATAGGATATTCCCTGGACGTATCCTTAGGAGAGTAAATGGTGGTATGGAGTTTTACTCCGTCCCTCATTTCTATCGATACCTCCTGCTTATTGTAGTGATCTGATACCTCGTAGTCTGTGATGGTTTGCCCGAAAACCGGCACGTTAATAACGAAACAAAGGATCAGGAGTAATTTTTTACAGTTCAATTTCATACTTCAGGGATTTTAAAAAGTCCCTAAAGATAGAAATTCCTACAAAAAAACATCATGTAAAGGAAATTTTTACCGGCTTTCCCTGAAGCCTTTCAGGCCCTCCTGCAGCCAGCGATGGTATTCCTCAGAATTAGGAGTATACCCTGCGGGATCATTAAGCATGTTCATATCACTATCCAGCAGCACGTAATAAGGTTGGGAATTATTCCTGAAATTAAGGGTTTGGAAGGTAGCCCATTTATCCCCTATGGTCCTGATCTTTTTTACCCCTCCTGTTGGTTTCTGATAATTAAATTGTTCTTCTTCGGACAGATTTTTTCTGTCATCAACATACAGGGAGATCAAAATGAATTCATTTTTAAGGGTTTCGAACACCTCGGGATCACTCCAGACCTGTTCCTCCATCTTCCTGCAATTCACACAGGCCCACCCGGTGAAGTCCAGCATAATAGGCTTATTTTCGGCCTTCGCAGCCTCCACTCCTTCCCCAAAGTCTTTATAAGCCTTCAAGCCCAGGGGACCTTCTGTCTCTTTTTCATAAACACTATAGAATAAAGGGGGAGGGAAACCACTAAGCAATTTCAGGTTGGCATGGCTCGTATTGGTCAGGCCGGGAACCAGGTAAATAACAAAGGCCAGGGTGAGCACCCCAGTCGTAAGGCGTAGTTTACTGGGCTTTTGTTTTGGACCATCATGAGGAAAACGTATCACCTGGAACAGATACAGCACCATAGCCAGACCGATCACGATCCAGATCCCGATGAAGATCTCCCTTTTTAACAGCCCCCAGTGCTCGACAAGATCGGCATTGGATAGGAATTTAAAGGCCAATGCGAGTTCTATGAATCCCAGCACCACTTTTACCGTATTGAGCCAGCCTCCACTCTTTGGCAGCGAATTAAGCCAGTTTGGGAAGAGCGCGAACAAGGCGAAAGGCATAGCCAGTGCCAATCCAAAACCACCCATTCCAAAAGAAAGCTGCATGGCGCCGCCACTACTGGTCAGGGAGCCTCCCAGGAGAGAGCCTAAAATAGGACCTGTACAGGAGAAAGATACCACGGCTAACGTAAGGGCCATGAAAAACACCCCGATCATCCCTCCAAAACTGGAAGCTTTGTCATCCATCTTATTGCTCCAGGAACTGGGCAGGGTGATCTCGTAATACCCAAAAAAGGAAAATGCGAAGACTATGAAAATGACAAAAAAGATGATGTTTAAGGTGACGTTCGTTGAAATGTTATTAAGGATCTCAGGATTTACTGAGTCGAGTAAATGGAACGGGAGGCTCAGTAATAAATAGATCAAAAAGATGAATATTCCATACATAATGGCATTTACCAGTCCTTTTTTCCTGTTTTTAGCCCCCTTGGTAAAAAAGGAGACGGTAAGCGGGATCATGGGAAAAACACAAGGTGTCAACAGAGCCAAAAGCCCACCTACGAACCCCAGGAAAAAAAGCGTGCCAAAACCACTTTCTTCCTCCTCTCCCAACTGAACATTGCCACTGCCCTTGAGATTGATATTTAATTCTTCGGTTTTAGCGATATCTTCTGCCGATGCTTCCAGATGAGCATCAGTGGTCTCGGCTGTACCAGATTCCAGGGAAATGTTAAAAGGAACTGTTTCCGGAGCCAGACATTGTTCCTCATCACACACCATAAAGAAAACTTCGGCTTTTATGAGGGGAAGTTCAGAAGAAACTACTTTTATGGGCTGAATGAACCGTACTTCATCCTCAAAATATTTGATATCCATTTGAAAAACCGGGTCGTATAAAGCGGTACCATCCGGTTCCTCTGTATCCCCAAGCAGCACAAAACCTGAAGGTGAATCATTATAAGAAAATTCAGTAGGGAGGGGACCACCATCTTCTACCTCTTCCTGTGAGTATAAATGCCAGCCAGGTTCCAGAAAAGCATCAAAGATCAAATGATAAACCGAATCATTTTGTTTTTCAACAGAGGCCTCCCAGGTTACAGGATTCTGAATGTTGGACTGGTTTTGATCAAAAACCTGGGCCGATAATGAAAAAGCAGATAAAAAGAAAAAGAGGAAAGCGGATAGGGGTCTCATGTTGTGTATTTTATTTTTATTATTTCAGCAGTATTTTCAGTTACGCTGAATCTGGCATCTGCCCTGTGGCCAATTACCCAGACTATTTCGTCCCGCGAACACAGCAATAGGCAATTCTCCTTTTCAGGCAGGGATAATTTATTGTCTTTAAAAAATTTACTGATCTTCTTTTTTCCTTTCATCCCGAAAGGGTAGAAATAGTCGCCTTCGCGCCATTTCCTTACAGTTAGCGGGAACTTAACGGTATTTTTATCGATAAAAACCGTGTGGGAAGATGCTCCCGAAACCGTATCTGCAGGCTCCATATGAAATGTCCCCACAGGCAGCATCACCACCTCCTCCTCTGCAAGGATCTCATACTCAATATTTTCCTCAGAAGGCAAAGTAGTTAACAACAGGTCCTCCCTGTCCTTGATAAGCCGGTGTGTTTTGGAAAGCACCATTTTTCCCGGTTGGGCGTCCAGCAAGTTATAAACATCATCCCATTCGGTAAATCCGAAGGTCCTGAAAAGCTCATAGAGCACAGCTTCGAGATGTGGAAGAGTCTTTAGGGTTTTAATATTGAAGCGGTAGCCGTATTTATACTCCTGTGCAACCCGTGGAAACAGGGCAGAAACATAATCTTCCACCAGGTCTGAACTTTGTCTCAAATAGTCCTGGGTCCTGGAAAAGCTCTCCAGCACATGCGGGTTCAGCTCTTCCATCACCGGCACGATCTCTTTTCTTATCTTGTTGCGCAAATATTTGGTCGATGTATTGGTACTGTCTTCCCGCCATTCCAGGTTATTGCTTCTGGCATATTCTTTAATTGCCGTGCGGGAAAAGGGAAGCAAAGGTCGAAGGACAGGCCCTTTCCTTTCAGGAATCCCCGTAAGGCCTTCCAGGCCGGTTCCCCGAACCAGGTTGATCATAAAGGTCTCAAGATTGTCATTGGCATGATGGCCCGTGAGCACGAAATCAAAATGAAAAGCCACCCTCACCTCCTCAAACCACTTATATCGCAATTCCCGGGCCGCCATTTGGATAGAAAGCTTATGTTCCCGGGCGTAGTTCTCTGTATCAAAATGCTCTATAAAAACCTCTGTCTTAAGTTCCTCTGCGAGATTCTTCACAAAAGCTTCGTCTTCATCACTTTCTTTTCCCCGTAAATGAAAATTACAGTGCGCCAGGGACAGGCTCATCCTGGATTTCTTGCACAAATGGGCCAGCACCACGCTGTCGACTCCGCCGCTAATGGCAACTAATACTCTGGAATCTGGCACCTCCGGGAACCGCTCCAGCAAATGTGTTTGAAAAGCTATTAACATACACCCCAAATATACGAAAAAGCCATTCCTGACAGCTTGTAAAGCCCGCTCTTTATTACCGGTTCTGCCTATTAGTGATAAAAGAGGAAGATTCAAGGACTTCCATCATAGCCTGCACTTTTACCAGGCACTCCTCATATTCTTTGACGGGAATCGATTTGGCGGTGATAGCCCCGCCTACAGAAGCCGATACATATCTTTCCCTGCGATTGTACAGAATACTTCTGATCACCACGTTAAAATCAAAATCGTTTTGAGGGGTGAAATAACCCACTGCCCCGCTGTACAGTCCCCTTTTGGTCTCTTCCAGTTCTTCAATGATCTCCATAGCTGATATCTTTGGGGCTCCGGTCATGCTTCCCATGGGAAAAGTAGTTCTTAAAACCTCCACCGCCCTAATGCCTTTTTCCACTTCAGCCGTCACAGTAGAGATCATTTGGTGCACCTGCCTAAAGGTATATACCTTGCACAGTTCCTCTACGTGCACCGTTCCTTTTTTTGCTGTTTTGGAAAGGTCATTCCGCACCAGGTCAACGATCATTATATTTTCTGAACGTTCTTTTGGATCCTTCTGCAGGATTTCAATAAGACGTGCGTCTTTTTCCCTGTCAGGATCCCTTCGCGCTGTTCCTTTAATAGGTTGGGAAATAATGGAATCCCCCTGCTTTTTCATATACCGCTCCGGAGATGCAGAAAAAAGGAAATGTTCCTCCAGCCTAAGGAAAGTTGCAAACGGAGGCTTGGAAATGCTGTTAAGACCTTCGTAGGTTTCCACCGGATCTATATCTGCGCCTTCCGCAAAGAATTCCTGGCAAAAATTAGCTTCGTAAATATCCCCGCGATGGATATGCTCCAGCATTTTTCCGACTTTTAAAAGATACCGTTCTTTTGGAATACGGGGGGCCAGGGTTATACCCTTTTTGTTTGTACCGGACTGTGGTGTCTCCCGGTCCTGATCGCATAGTTCCTGTTGATCCCTTTCAAGTTCATCATCCACAAATTTCAGATAAAGCATTTCTACTTCGTTCCCTTTGATCAGGATCAATTTCTTTGGCTGAAAAAAATACAGGTCTGGAAAATGAAGACCGTCAAAATTGCGGGAGGCCAGGGCTTCTGTGTCATTCTTCAGGTCATAGGAGAGATAACCAAAGATCCAGTCGGCGGTTGTTTTCTGGTATTCACTCAGCTTATCAAAGGCATCCTTATAATCGGTTTGTATAGCAGTAAAAGCTTCTGCCGCCAGTACGGCATCAAACCTGCCATGAATGGAAGGGTAATCATTACTGTCCAGCCAAATCACCTCATTATACTGCTGTGCCCAGCGAAACAACCGTTTTTTAAAAGTTGCCGGGTCTCCTACGGTAAATTTGCGGGAAATGCGCACTACTCTTTGATTTGTTGAACGAAAGAGGTCAGGACATCCTGAACCCCCAGATCAAACACTTCGTTAACGATGATCTGTTTTTCCTGGTCAAAATTTTCCTTGAACTGTGGCAAACTGAAACTCTCCACGACATCCCCTCCAAAAAGAGTTAGGATCTCTTTGGAATAATCCAGGGCTGCAGCTCCCCCGCGTTTTCCCGGAGAGGTACTCATAAGCAGG
Organism: Salinimicrobium sp.; assembly: GCA_041642215.1. Taxonomy (GTDB): domain Bacteria; phylum Bacteroidota; class Bacteroidia; order Flavobacteriales; family Flavobacteriaceae; genus Salinimicrobium. The sequence continues at coordinate 28,241 of JBEPWW010000001.1, forward strand.
ATCTTTTTACCTTCCAAAAACTTCCTGTCCAGGCGGGACAACCAGTCGATGATATTTTTAAAAAAAGCTGAAACCATACGGTTATTCTCACTGACCGAAACAATAAGGGCATCGTGTTCATCAATCAAACCTCTTATTAGTCGTATGTTGGAAGGAACTCCTCTCTCCTTTTCGTGGTCTTTACTGAACATAGGGAATTCATAATCCCGAAGCTTAAGCACCCTGACTTCATGCTCCTGAATTCTTCCGGCAGTATACTTCACCAACTGGTGATTGATCGAATCACTGCTGTTCGATCCTGCAAAGGCTAAGATTTTTTTCATTTCCCAAAAATACAAAATTAGTGGTTCAGCTTCAGGATTTATCAGGAGGATTACCTTTATTACAAAGGCAGCTTTGCTCCTACTGTCTTAACTCCTCTTAAACTACTTCCTAAGTTTAAGCTTTTCACTTATTAAGCTTACCTTTGCCCATTAAATTTATATACACGTGACTTTTCAGGATCTTAATTTGAATACCCCGCTTTTAAATGCGTTGGAGGACCTTGGCTTCTCGACCCCCACTCCCATTCAGGAGCAGGCATCATCGGTTATTTTATCGGGGCAGGATGTAGTGGGTATCGCACAGACGGGTACCGGGAAAACCCTCGCTTATCTTTTGCCCGTATTAAAAATGCTAAAGTATTCTGAGCAGAAAAATCCACGGGTACTCATCCTGGTCCCAACCCGGGAATTGGTTGTACAGGTAACCGAAGAACTGGAGAAGATCACAAAATATATCAATGTTCGTATTGCCGGTATCTATGGGGGAACCAATATTAATACACAGAAGCAGGTGGTGGCCATGGGACAGGACATTATTGTTGCCACCCCGGGCCGGTTATACGATTTGGCCATCAACCGCGACCTGCAGCTTAAGTCTATTCAAAAACTCATTATTGATGAAGTAGATGTCATGCTGGATCTGGGATTTAGGTTTCAGCTTACCAATATCATGGATCTGTTGCCTAACAGTAGGCAAAGCATTATGTTCTCGGCCACCATGACCCAGGAGGTGGAGGATATGATCAATATCAATTTCAGGAACCCCATAAAGATCTCTGTGGCAGCCAGTGGAACGCCCCTGGAAAATATACATCAGAGGGCTTTTGAAGCACCTAATTTCTATACCAAAGTAAACTTGCTAAAGGAATTGCTTAGCAACAGGGAGGAATTTCATAAAGTCCTGATTTTTGTTGGGAATAAAAGAATGGCCGACCGGCTTTTTGAAAATCTCGATCCTCTTTTTCCTGAAGAATGTACGGTGATCCATTCCAATAAGACCCAGAACTACAGGTTAAGGAGTATCAGGCAGTTTGGAGAAGGCTTCTGCCGAATCCTTATAGCCACAGACGTGATGGCGCGGGGGCTGGACATTGAAGAGGTAAGCCACGTGATCAATTTTGACACTCCCGAATATCCTGAGAACTATATGCACCGCATAGGACGTACGGGACGAGCAGAAAGAAAAGGAGAAGCTATTTTGTTTAGCACTCCAAAAGAAGAGGAATTCCTGCAAAAGATCGAAACTTTAATGGATCAAAAGGTGCCAAAGGAGGACCTTCCTCCCCAGGTAGAAATATCTACAGAACTTATCCCTGAAGAACAACCCCAGGTTCAAGAGATCAATAATCCTGCAAAATATAAGGATGAAGATGCTCCCGGACCCGCTTTTCATGAGAAGAGTGAAAAAAATAAAAAGATAAACCTGGGCGGCTCCTACCGAAGGGAAATAAAAAAGAAGTACAAAAAACCGAAAACCAGGGGAGATAAAAACTACAATAAACGCAAGAAAAAGTAATTTGCATTTTATTCACTTATTTACCCCGACCCGTTTAATTTTTACCTAAAATTTTGGTCAGGAGTTGGAAATTAGGAACTTATCTACTATCTATGTAATACCCTAAAACACCTCTAGTTATGACCCTGTCCCAGATTTTTGACCGAATAGAAGACCTGATCGAGACCATTAAGAAAAACCCTGAAGACCAGGATTGCCTGTACAATTGTGAAATGGAAATTGCTTCCCTTGAGCATCTTCGTGAACAATTAGAAGAAGGGGATTGATATGCGAGGTGCTAAATAACAAAGGGAATTTTGAGCTTCGACCCTAGAAGAAGCGCTTTTGAAAATCTCCTTATTGTAAAACTTTCATGGAAATTTCTACCTCCTACCTATACTAAACTTCCCCCAATCTTCTAAAACACAGAAATCCAACACATTGCCTACAGACCTGTTCTTTCTGTTCCATCTCCTGTCTCTACCCCTTCTAGAACAGGCAGATCGGAAGAGCACAC
>JBEPWW010000002.1:0-28904 GCA_041642215.1 Salinimicrobium sp.
GTCATGGGAACAGTACATGAGGATAAAGACGGCTATTATGTTGCCGGTAAAGGCGCGGCCCATGCAATCTTGGAACGTTCCACCAGCGTACTTGTGAATGGGGAAATTAAAGATATGAATGAAGAAGACAGGACATACTGGCTTGAAAAAAATGATGACCTATCAGATGAAGGGCTGCGGGTACTGGGTTTCGCCTATAAAGAAACAGATCGTCTTCCCGAAGGAGAAGAAGCTGAAAATTTCCTTCAGGGTCTCACCTTTGCCGGACTTACAGGATTTATAGATCCTCCTCGTAAAGAAGTGGCCGAAGCAGTACAAACCTGTAAGGATGCAGGGATCAAGGTAGTCATGGTAACGGGGGACCATCCCGGTACCGCAAAGAACGTGGGGGAACAGGTAAACCTGTATGATGAACAGGATGATGATGGCGTCCTGGCAGGTAAAGACCTGCAAGCCGTACTGGAGGAGGATGATGACACCCGGCTTTTAAACACTAAAGTGTTTTCCAGGGTGGATCCTTCCCAAAAACTCGATTTGATCAAGCATTATCAAAAAATGGGGGAGATTGTGGGCATGACCGGGGACGGGATCAATGATGCGCCGGCTTTGAAACGGGCTAATATTGGAATCGCCATGGGGAAAAGAGGAACCCAGGTTGCCCAGGAAGTTTCAGATATGGTACTAAAGGATGATGCCTTTGGTTCTATTGTGCAGGCAATCAGGCAGGGACGGATCATCTTCGGAAACATCAGGAAATTCATTATCTATCAGCTATCTTATCACCTCAGTGAGATCCTCATCATTGCTTCCATTAGCTTTACTTTGTTTACCCTGCCATTACTGCCGCTACAACTGCTTTTCCTAAATCTTTTATCTGACGTCTTTCCCGCCCTTGCCCTGGGAGTGGGGGAAGGTAATCCGGGAGTAATGAAAAAACCTCCTAAAGATCCCGAAGAACCTATCCTCACCAGGAAAAGCTGGTTCCAGATAGGTGTTTATGGAGTGATCATGACCATATGTGTGGTGGGGGCTTATATATACGCGCATTTTGTATGGGAGGAACCGGAGGAAATCACCAACAATATTGCTTTTTTCAGCCTTGCCTTCACGCAATTACTGCATGTTTTTAATATGAGGGAAGCTGATGAACATGTATTTAAAAATCAGGTGACCCGGAATAAATTTATCTGGATGGCCCTTGCTCTTTGTGTCACACTTTTACTGGCAGCTTATTTTATTCCTGGAATCGCTGGGATCCTTTCTTTCCATGATCTTGAATTAAGGATCTGGGGATTGATCATCATCACCAGTTTACTGCCCCTTGTCATTATTCAAATCCTGAAGATCTTTAGAAAAGACCTGTAAGAAAAAATAGTTATGAAATGAAAAAGAAAGTATTACTTGCCATTCTTGATGGCTGGGGAATCGCACCCGAAGACGACCAGGAAAACTCTGCCATTGTAAAAGCCAAAACCCCTTTCATGGACCGTATTTGGCAGGAACAACCGCATTCACAGTTAAAGACCCACGGGATAGCAGCAGGCTTACCCGAAGGACAAATGGGGAATTCTGAAGTAGGTCACATCAACATAGGTGCGGGAAGAGTGGTTTACCAGACTTTGGTAAAAATAAATCTGGCTATAAAAGACCGTAACCTACACAAGAACAAGGTGTTGCTTGATGCCCTGAACAGCACCCGCAAAAAAGATAAAAAAATACACATCATGGGGCTGGTTTCAGATGGGGGGATTCACTCCCACATCGATCATCTTAAAGCCCTTTGTGAGATCGCACACGAGCAGGATACTCCTGAGGTTTACATTCACGCTTTTACCGATGGCAGGGACGCCGCTCCCAAAGCCGGGATTAATTACCTGGAAGACCTGCAGGAACATTTTAAAAATACTACCGGAAAACTGGCGGGAATCATGGGCCGGTATTATGCGATGGACCGCGGAAAGAATTGGGACCGTACTGCTGTGGCCTATAAGGCCCTGGTTCATGGAGAAGCAGAAACAAAAGTAGAGGCCGGGAACTGGAAGAAGGCAATTCAGGAAAAATATGATCAGGATGAAACCGACGAATTCCTGAAGCCTATTGTACTTACAGAAAAAGATAAGCCTGTTGCCACCATAGAAGAAGGAGATATGGTCATTTGCTTCAATTACCGCACAGATCGCTCGCGGCAGATCACTGAAGCATTAACCCAGCGGGATTTCCCTGAGCATGACATGAAGAAACTGGATCTCAAATATATTACCATGACCACTTATGACAAGACTTTTAAAAATATTCCGGTCTTGTTCGAGAGCGAGGATCTGGTCAATACACTGGGGGAGGTACTTTCACAGGAAGGCAGGACGCAGATAAGAATAGCCGAGACCATAAAATACCCCCATGTGACCTATTTCTTCAGCGGGGGACGGGAAGAAGAATTTGAGGGCGAAGAACGGATCATGATAGATTCTCCTAATGTGTCCACTTTTGATAAAAAACCAGAAATGAGCGCGGAAGGCATTCGGGATGCCATCATCCCAACGCTTAAAGAGGCAAAAGCCGATTTTGTGTGCCTAAATTTTGCCAATGCAGATATGGTGGGCCATTCCGGGGACATGGAGGCAGCCGTAAAAGCCTGTGAAACCGTGGATTCCTGCCTTAAAGAAGTAACAGAGACAGCTCTTGATAACAAATATGCCGTCTTGATCATAGCCGATCATGGAAATGCCGACAAGATGCGTAACCCAGACGGCTCCCCTTTTACTACTCATACGATGAATCCTGTTCCCTGTATCCTTTTGGGAACAGATGAACAGTATGAGTTGGAAAACGGGAAATTAAGCGACGTTGCTCCCAGCATACTTAAGCTGATGGATATTGAAATTCCGGAAGAAATGACAGGTTCTGTCTTAATTAAGGATAAAAGGAAAATTCTTAAATAATCTTCTGTAGTCGCTCCTTACTTTAAATGGGACTTCCCTCCCACTCTTTTCAATTGGGAGACATCTTTTCCTGCAATCCTTTAAGCCGGACCATAAAAGGGTCAACTTTAACAGATTATGAAGATTTATTTCATCAGAATACCTTTAAATTAAAGGAAGTACTCACTAATTCAAAAAGAGATTTACCATGGCTAAATATATCCGGTTTTTCAGTGATCTTAATAATAAAGACACCGCAGAGGTAGGCGGTAAAAATGCTTCCCTGGGAGAGATGATTAGTCAGCTGGGGCCAAAAGGCATCCGTATTCCGGCAGGTTTTGCCACTACGGCAAGGGCTTACTGGGATTTTCTCGACCACAATGGGCTACGTGAAAAATTAACAGCCTCCCTTGAAAAACTGGATAAGGAGGAGTTCAAGAACCTCAAAAAGATAGGTAAGGATATCAGGGAATCCATCCTTAAAGGGAACTTTCCGGAGGATTTAGCGCAGGAGATCAAAGAAGCTTATAAAGACCTCGAGGAAAAAGAGGAAACCCTTACCAGTGTGGCGGTAAGAAGCAGCGCCACGGCTGAGGATCTCCCGGAAGCCTCCTTTGCCGGACAGCATGATTCATTCATGAATATTCAGGGTCCCGAAGCTACGGTAGATGCCTGTAAAAGATGCTTCGCCTCACTTTTTACAGACCGGGCCATCAGGTACCGGGAACATAACGGTTTCGAACATATGAAGGTGGCCCTTTCTGCCGGGGTACAAAAAATGGTGAGATCTGATAAGGCTTCCGCAGGGGTTGGTTTCACTATTTTACCAGACAGCGGATATGATAAGGTGCTGTTTCTCACCGGCGCCTGGGGCCTTGGCGACAACGTGGTACAGGGAGCCGTAAATGCAGATGAATTCTATGTTTTTAAACCTTCCCTAAAAAAAGGGATGCGCTCTATCATTTCGAAAAAGATAGGTTCCAAAGAAAAGACCATGGTGTATGCCGGCAAGAGTGACAAAGATGAAGAAACCACGAAGAATATAAAAACCCCGGCCAAAAAACAGCATCAATATGTCCTGGACGATAAGGAAGTGGTGCGACTGGCTATGTGGTCCCTTGAGATCGAAGAACATTATGGCAGGGCTATGGATATTGAATGGGCCAAAGATGGGGAAAGCGGGGAGCTTTATATTGTCCAGGCCCGTCCCGAAACAGTGCATTCGGGTAAAGATAAATCCACGATTAAAGAATACCGGTTAAAAAGTGAAGGGGAAGTCCTTACCAGCGGTACCGGTATTGGAGAAAAGATCACAAAGGGCGTCAGCCGCATACTACATTCCCCCGAAGAAGCAGACAAATTACAAAAAGGGGATGTATTGATCACTGAGATCACCAATCCAGACTGGGACAATGTCATGAAGAAGGCTTCTGCCATTATCACCAATAGTGGTGGAAGAACCAGTCATGCCGCCATTGTAGCCCGGGAACTGGGGGCGGTAGCCGTTGTGGGTACAGAAGATGCCACAGAGGTTATCAAAGATGGCCAGGAAGTCACGGTGTCCTGCGCAGAAGGCAATGTAGGAAAGGTCTACAAGGGCTCGCTGGAATGGGAAGAGGAAGAGATCGATTTCAGCAAATACGAAGAACCCGAGACCGAAGTAATGCTCATCCTGGCTGATCCAGACCTGGCCTACACCTACAGCAACTATCCTGTAAAAGGAGTGGGACTTATGCGACTGGAATTTGTGATTAACAACACTATACAGATCCATCCTCTCGCTTTGAGGTATTTCGACAAACTGAAAGATAAAGAAGCTAAAAAACGCATTCAGGAACTAACCGCCTCCTATGACGAAAAACACCTCTTTTTTGTAGAAAAACTGGCAGAAGGAGTGGCTACTATTGCCGCCGCTTTTTATCCGCGCGAGGTGATCGTGAGAATGAGTGACTTTAAGTCCAACGAATATGCGAATTTGATTGGCGGAAGGGAATTCGAACCAAAAGAAGAAAACCCCATGCTGGGCTTTAGGGGGGCTTCCCGCTATTACAGTGAAGAATATAAAGACGGTTTTGAAATGGAATGTGAGGCCATGAAGATCGTACGGGACGAAATGGGCTTTACCAACATCAAGCTCATGATCCCTTTTTGCAGAACTGTGGAAGAAGGGAAAAAAGTCATCAATTTAATGGGGGATTTTGGCCTGAAACAAGGCTGGAATGATCTCGAGATCTATGTGATGTGCGAGATCCCTTCCAACGTGCTCCAGGCCGAGGAATTCGCAGAGGTTTTTGACGGGTTCTCCATAGGCTCTAATGACCTTACTCAGCTCACTTTAGGCCTTGACCGCGATTCAGTCCTGGTGAGCGACTTGTTCGACGAAAACAATGTCTCTGCCAAACAAATGATCAGTATGGCCATAGAACGGGCGAAAAAGAAGGGTAGAAAAATTGGCCTTTGCGGCCAGGCTCCCAGTGATTTTCCCGATTTCGCAGGCTTTCTGGTAAAAGAAGGGATCAATAGTATTTCTTTTAATCCAGATGCCGTGGCCAAAGGGATCAGGAACATTCTGGAAGCAGAAGATAAAAAATAACTAATTCTCAAGGCAAAGGGTTTCCTGCCGGAAAGCAGCCTCACAAATAAATCATTTTCTATGGATATAGATCAAAAACATCCTTACCATAGCATAAGCATAGAAGATACCCTGGAAAAAGTATCCGGGAAGAAGGAAGGCTTATCCTCTGAAGAAGCCGGGCAAAGACAGGAGCAGTTTGGGAAGAACAAACTTCCTGAAAAAGGAGGAACGAACCCTATAATGCTATTCCTTAAACAGTTTAAGGATTTTCTAATCCTCATCCTTTTCATAGCCGCGGGAATCGCTTTTTGGGCAGAACAAATGGCCGATGTATATATTATTTTGGCTGTTATCCTCTTCAATGCCATCATGGGATTTACCCAGGAATACAAAGCAGAGAAAGCCATTGAATCCATCAAAAAGATGGAGCAGCGATATGCTTATGTACTTCGTGACGGGAAAGAGCAGGAAATCGAAGTAGAAGACGTTGTGCCGGGGGATATTATGATCCTCAAAGAGGGAAAAACAATTCCGGCTGACGGTCGCTTGCTGGAGGTTAGAGAATTGCGAACTGCAGAGGCTTCCCTTACCGGAGAATCCATGCCCATTGACAAGGAAACAGAGCCTGTGGAAGATAATGCTCCCCTGGGGGACCGCACAAACATGGCTTTTAAAAGCACCAATGTGGTCAACGGAAAAGGAAAAGCGGTAGTTACAGCAATTGCCGACAAAACAGAAATTGGAAAAATAGCCACTTCCATGGGCGAAATGGAAATGCAGGACTCCAATTTCAGAAAAAAAACGGGTCTGCTGGGAAAACAAATGGCAGGAATAGCCATCGTAACTTCCCTCATCGTATTTGTTCTGGGTTACTGGGTGCGTGACTATAATTTTCAGGAAACCCTACTGGTTACCATTGCCGTTCTGGTCTCTATAATTCCTGAAGGATTACCCGCAGTCATTTCCATTGTGCTGGCCATTGGAGCCAACAGGATGGCTAAACAAAATGTGATCATCAGGGAATTTACAGCTACAGAAATGATGGGATCTGTTTCGGTGATCCTGGTGGATAAAACCGGTACACTTACTCAAAGTATCCTGGTGATCAAAAAAATGTTCACCGGCAGCGGAAAAGAAGTTGAGGTGAGCGGAAGAGGTTATCAGCTGGAAGGAAAGTTCAAAGTAGATGACCAGGAGCTGGATTTGAAGGAGAATCCGGTGGAACAAAAATTACTCACAATTGCAGCATTTTGTAATGATGCCCATCTCAAATCAGAAGACCAGGAGGACACCGGGAAGCGCCCTGAAGATAAGGAAGGTGAGGTAGATCAGGAAGAACAGGATAATCAGGAAAGAAAGGAAGATCGGAAAGAGCAAAGCTCCGGGGAAAAGGATTCCCAGGGCGATGAAGATAAAGCTGCAGACTCCAGGAAAGAACAACCTCCTCAAAAGGACGCACCGGAGAAACGGGATTCAGAGGAGGAAAAGGAGCGAAAAGAACCGCAAAAAGACAGCAGCGAACCTAAAGAACCCAAAGATGAGAAGCCGTCTTCCCCAGAACAGGAAGAAGAAGAGGTAAAGGAAGATGAACAGAAAGACCGGGAAAGAACAGCACAGGATCCCGAAAGGGAAAAAACTAAAGAAAGTGCAGAATCAACTACAGGAGAACCGGAAGGTTCAGAAGAAAAGGAAGATAAAGCCCAGGAAAATAAAGTAGATGTGGATCTTGATGTGAAACCTGACCAGGTGAAAATCAATATAAATGTTAAATCCGACTCCGGTAAAGAGGATACTGAAGAGGAAAAAGCTGAGGAGGAAAATCCTCCAAAAGACCAGGACCTCGATGTAGATGTGGATGTGCACCCCGAACAGGTAAAGATCAATGTCGATAAAAAATCAAAACGAAAAAAACCCGATAACAGTCAAAGCGATGAAGAAGAGAATCGCGATATAGAGGAGGAAGAGGAAGAAGAGGAACTGGAGGAAGAAGATTCGGAAGATTCCAAAAATGACAAATCTGATGAGGAAAATGAAGAGAACGACCATGAGGGGCCTGAGGTAGTGGGAGATCCCACAGAAGCCGCGATGTTTGTGGTTGGGAGAAAAGCCGGGATAAAAGAAAAAGAACCTTATAAAAATTACAGCCTCTTAGATGATCTGCCTTTTAAATCTGAGCAAAAATTCAGGGCCTCTTTGGTGAAGACAGAAGACGGAAAAGAGATCTTCGCAATTGGTGCCCCTGAGAAGATCCTGGACCTGAGCAACAAATATCTTACTCCCGAGGGCCCGAAGGAGCTCACCAAAGAAAAGAAAGAGGAACTTCAGGATAAAATGGATGAGTGGGCAGACCAGGCCATGAGAGTCCTGGCCCTGGGGTACAAACAAGCCGATAATAAAGACAGCATCTCTCCAGATGATGTAAAGGATATCATTTGGGTGGGGATCACAGGAATTATTGACCCGCCACGAAAAGGAGTACCCGAATCCATACAGGAATGTAAATCTGCAGGTATCCGGGTGGTGATGGTCACGGGAGATCACAAAAAGACGGCCGCAGCCATTGCCCGGGATGTAGGAATCCTGAGTGAGGAGAATAAAGAGGAAGAAAGCCAGTATGCCTCATCCATGACCACACAGGAGCTGGACGTGGATGATGAACAGTTTGATGACTATATTCAAAATGTGAATGTTTTCGCCCGTATGAACCCCGACACCAAACTTCGAATTGCGGAGCGTCTGCAGGCGGGAGACACTTTAATTGCCATGACCGGAGATGGAGTAAATGACGCGCCGGCATTGAAACGGGCAGATGTAGGGATCGCGATGGGTATTCGTGGTACAGACGTGGCCAAGGATGCATCAGAGATCGTTCTACAGGATGACAATTTCAGCAGTATCGTCAATGCCATTCGCGAAGGCCGAATTGTATTCAATAATGTAAAAATAACCAGCTATTTTCTGCTAACCACGAATTTCGCCTTTGGACTGGCTTTCATCTTCGGTATGTCCATTGGACTCCCTCTGCTTTTAACCGCGGTACAGATACTTTACGTCAACCTGGTTACTGCAGGTATTGTTGACGTGGCTCTGGCCACAGAACCCGGCCACGGCGAGATCATGAAACAGCCACCGGTAAAGAAGAGCGAAAAGATCCTGAAACCGGATATCCTGCCATTCCTCATTCTGGTTTCGTTTGTGATCGTTACCCTTACTTTACTGACGTTTAATTATTATCTGCCCCAGGGCGAAGTAATGGCTCGAACGGCCACCTTCATTATTATATCCATGACCCAGATCTTTAATGTCTTCAACATGCGCTCCCTCAAAAAATCCATTTTTGAGATTGGTCCTTTTACCAACTTCTGGGTCAATATTGCATTTGTATCGGCCATCGCTCTCCAGTTCCTGGTCATAAAAATACCTGCCCTTCGGGATCTAATGGGATTTGATGACCTACCCACTCTGGATTTTGTGATCATCATGTTAATCTCCACAGTTATTGTGGCTGCCGGGGAATTATATAAATATTTGAAATTCAAAAAAGATCTTTTCTAATATGAAAACAACTGTTTACAGCACTTCTCCTTATGAGAGACCGCTACTCGAAGAAGAAAACACCTCTGGGCTGAGATTGAATCTCAGGGAGGAAAGTTTAAAAAAAGACACGGTCCGGCTTGCGGAAGGCAGCGAAGCGATTTCTGTTTTTACCAATGATGAGGTTTCTGCAGAAGTACTGCAAAACCTGCATGAAAACGGGGTCAAATATATCACTACCCGAACCATGGGCGTGGATCATATCGATATGGATAAGGCAAAGGAATTCGGGATCAGGGTGGCCAATGTGCCACATTATTCCCCTCACAGTGTTGCAGAGCATACGATTGCACTAATGCTTGCCCTCAACAGGAAACTAATCCCGGCGAGCAGAAAGATCAGGGATTATAATTTTACATTAAGCGGGCTTGTTGGGTTTGATATGAACGGTAAGACAGTAGGCATTCTGGGTGCCGGGGAAATTGGTGCTGTAAGTGCAAAGATCCTACATGGCTTTGGCTGTAACATCATGATTTATGATGTTGAAAAAAATGAAGAACTCATTAAAAGATATGATGCCAACTACGTTGAGCTGGATGAGTTATGCAGGAAAGCTGATATTATTACTATACATGCCCCACTTACAGACGATACCCGGCACATGATCAACAGGGAAACAATTGGGAAAATGAAGGACAACGTGATGATCATCAATGCTGCCAGGGGTGGAATAGTAAATACAGAGGATGTCCTGAAAGGATTAAAATCGGGAAAAATAGGTCATTTTGGGATGGATGTGTATGAACATGAAAAAGGTTTGTTCTTTGAAGATCATTTTACTGATATTATTCAGGATGATCTTTTTATCCGCCTGCTGGGACATAAGAATGTGATCATCACCGCACATCAGGCTTTTCTTACCCGGGAAGCCTTAAAGGAAAATATCCACACAACGATTGAAAATCTCCAGGCATGGGCAAAAGGAGAACAGGCAGCCAATGAGAAAGCTTAGATGCTCCTTTACTCCATTCTGCTCTTCAGTGTATTAAGCCGGTGGATCTTTCCATTCGGGGTTTCTTCGAATTTTTCTACGAAATATATTTTTTTAGGTATCTCGTACTTGTCGAGCAGTCCGGATTTTTTAATCTCCCTTTCAAGGGCACTTACGGCGCCTTCAGAAAAATCAGACTCTACCATAAGGATCAATTTTTCTCCGAGAGCATTATCTGGCAGAGCGGTAACAAAAAACCGGGGACCAATGATAGGGTCCAGTTTCGCCTCGATCTGTTCGGGATAGAGTTTTACTCCCCCTGAATTGATAATATTGTCATACCTGCCTTTCCAGATGAAAGTCTTATTGGAAAGCAATTCTACCACATCATTAGTTACAAAGGTCTCTTCTGTAAGCTGAGGAGCTTTGATTACCAGGCAATCCCTTTCATCTGTAGAAACAGAAACATTGGGAAGAGTAGAAAAAGGAATGGGATCCTGTTTTTTCCTGGTGGGATTGATATGTCTTGCCGCAATATGAGTAACCGTCTCAGTCATCCCATACGTCTCATATACCTTTGTTGGGATTCCCTGGACAAGCTCTCTTAAATGAGCTGAAACAGCGCCACCTCCAACGATCAGCTTTTGTATAAGATGTAACCTATTAAGGGATTGATCAAGCTGAAAAGGGGTCATGGCACAAAACTCATACACTTTGAAAATCTGGTCTAAGGGATTGGCCTTCGGGGGAACCAGATCAAGATGCCACCCCAGGATCATCGCCCTTACCAGCATCATCTTTCCAGCGATAAAATCTATCGGCAAACAATGAAGGGCTGTAGTAGTTGCAGGAAGGTCAAAATATTTCCCTGTCGCCAGGGCGCTGTTGACCATTGCTGCCTTTTTAATCCGAATATTTTTAGGGGTTCCTGTAGAACCTGAAGTCTTAACATCGATATAATCCCTGTCATTCAGCCAGTCGAGGAGAAAATTACCTGCCTTTCCTTCATAGGGTTCCCCTTCCTTAATTAAATTATAGGCCACAGCCGTCAGATCCTCATTGCTATAATGAATTTTATTTAATCTGAATTCGGAATGCGTTTGCGGTAACTTGAAAGATTTCTCCATATTCTTTCGGGTAAATTATATTTGAAAGAATAAAGTTACCAAATTAGATATGATTATTAAATATCTTCTGTATAATTTATGGTTTCAGGCGGAGTCACTCTCCCGAATAATTTTTCTTTCCAGTTGGTCCATTTATAGGTTCGGGCCATTGCAAAAAGAAAAATAGGATATACGATCAGTATGGGCAGTACCACATCAAAACCTGCAGAAGGATCTGAGACATCCTTTAACAGGGAGTTGGTTTGAAATGCGGTCCAGTCTGCAGTGACCAGTACGGCCCCCACCAGGTTATTTCCCGCATGAAATCCAAGGGCCAGTTCCATCCCCTCGTCCATGAGGGTCATGATCCCCAGCAGGAGACCGGTACCTATATAATAGATCATAATGACATTTCCCATTTTGGCCACTTCAGGGTTCCAGAAATGCAAACTACCAAAGAGAACGGAAGTTACCAGCAATGGGAACCACCTGTTACGCGCAAGTACCCCCAGGCCCTGCATCAGGTATCCACGAAAAAGATATTCCTCAAAACTCGTTTGTAAAGGCACCATTACCAGCGCTATCACCACCAGGATCCCAAACGGGACAGGGTCGAAATTCCATACGTAATCCTCTGGACTGCTGGCGTAGTCGATAAGGGTAGCCACAATAGTAAATATCGCAACCAAACCAAATCCAAAAAACACCCTGCCCCAGTCTACTTTTTTTCGGGAGGTAGTAGCTTCTTTGATTGGCTGATCATGAAGAAGCCTTATGACCAGAAGCAAAGCCCCCAGACCAATTGCAAAAGAAAGCAGCAGTAAAAAGAACGATAGGTTTGAATCCAGGACCCGCATCATTTCTGCTTCAGATAAATTGAAAACCTCCATTCCCTGATCAAGAAAAAGGGCTGCCGTGAACGGGATCTGCCCTATCACGACCCCAAAGATCACTACCAGTATACCTATGGCATAACGCCACCAGTCATTTTTCGCCCTAAAGGCTTGTTGTATATACATGTTCTATAAATTAAAATTCCAGTTCATCTGCGGCTCATAATGCAATCTCCCCTTCCTGACTTCCAGCGGGGCATCAAAATTATTCGTATAAAGGCCGCCGGTGCCAAGTCCCTGGGGCATCGAAGGACCTAAAGTAAAAGTATACTGGGCTATGGCATTTAAACCAACATTGCTTTCCAGGGCACTCGTGATCCACCAACCGGTCTGCTCGTTTTCGGCCAGCTCCAACCATTCCCGGGTGCCGCGAAACCCACCTATCAAACTGGGCTTGAAAATAAGAAATGCCGGCCGGATCATTTGTAGCATTTCCTTCTTTTTTATAACATCTGTGACCCCAATGAGATCCTCATCCAGGGCTATAGGTAGTGGTGAGTGCAGGCAAAGTTCTGCCATTGCCTCATATTGACCCTGCTTAATGGGTTGCTCTATACTGTGAAGGGAAAGTTCATTAAGCCGCTTTAGTTTCTCAAGGGCTTCAGCCGGAGAAAAAGCTCCATTGGCATCTACCCGTACCTCCATTTCTTCTGAAGAAAACTCCTTCCTGAGGGACCTAAGAAGTTCCAGTTCAGTCTCAAAGTCTATCGCTCCTATTTTCAATTTTATGCAACGAAACCCTTCATTTATTTTTTGAACGATCTGCTCTTTCATGAAAGACTTATCTCCCATCCAAACCAGACCATTGATTGGGATACTCGCTTCACCCCGGGTGAACCCGGATGGAAACAATTCAAAAGGCTCTTCTGCCTCCAGGGAGATAAAAGCCATTTCCACTCCAAATTGTATACTGGGAAACTCCCGCAATTCCTTCCAAAGTTCTTCTTTACCCCGGTGGATATTCCTGCAAACCCATTGAAGTTTCTCCTCATAATCGGGCCGGTCGTCCATACTTAAAGTACGCAATAACCCGCACTCCCCTACTCCGGTCTTTCCATTGCGTTGGAGAATCAGGAACCAGGTTTCTTTTTCAGTAAGAACGCCCCGGGAAGTACCGCTGGGGCGTTTAAATTTTAAAAAATACTGACGGTAAGTTGCTTGCACTTAGCTCTAGAATTTAGATTTTGTCTTTTTCGCCTTTACAACTCAATACTTTCTCCAAATTCCAGCAACATAAGGTCCTTTCCTTTTTCATAGAACTTTCTTTTGGCATCTTCATGATCGATTTCGATAAACCCAAAGGTATCATAGTGACAGCCCAGGACCTT
The DNA here is from genome assembly GCA_041642215.1 of Salinimicrobium sp. Taxonomy (GTDB): domain Bacteria; phylum Bacteroidota; class Bacteroidia; order Flavobacteriales; family Flavobacteriaceae; genus Salinimicrobium. The sequence continues at coordinate 13,346 of JBEPWW010000002.1, forward strand.
ATCGCATTGGAGAAAATCACTGGCGATAATCGCGTCCTCGACCCCCATGGTAAAATTATCCCCAATTGGCAGGATAGCAAGGTCCAGCCTGGTTCGCATTGGAATTAATTTCATGTCCATGCTAAGAGCGGTATCTCCCGCAATGTAAATATTCTTGTGCTCCCCTTCTATTACAAAACCACCGGGCTGCCCCCCGTAGCTCCCATCGGGAAAGGAGCTGGTATGTACGGCATTGACATATTTAAGGTTTCCGAACTCGAAGCTCCAACTACCACCGTGGTTCATGGGATGAACCTCAAACCCTTTTTTTTCATAATGGGTGGCGATCTCAAAGTTACTGATGATGACTGCTCCCGTATTTTTGGCAATGGCCTCAGCATCAAGAATATGATCCTGATGCGCGTGAGTAAGCAAGATGTAATCAGCCTTAAGACCGTTAATATCAAAGTCCTCTTCCAGACGTTCATTCCCGGTAATAAAGGGATCCACGAGGAGATGATTTCCCTTGATCTCGATCCCGAAGGTACTGTGCGCGTAATGTGTAATTTTCATAGTGTTGGTTTTAAGTACAAATTACAAAAATTCTGAAGATCTTTTTCCCGTCCCCGGTTCTATATGATCTGCCCCAGGCTAAATAACAAAGCCAGAAGAAAAGTACCCAGGGCCAGTTTTCTGAGCTCAGGATCCAATGCTTCAGCATCTGTGTTTTCCAATACCCGCTGCAGGTGTTTTAGAAGAGGAATGAACGCAATAAGGTAGAAAAGATCATCCATTCCTTCAAATGTAAAAGCGGTATACAGGATCATGCAGGAAATACCTCCAAGAATTAGAAAGTAATGGTATTGTTTGGCTTTTTCGGCTCCCAGTTTCACCACCAGGGTATTTTTTCCGGCACGTTCGTCAGATCTTCGGTCCCGCATATTATTCAGGTTTAAGACTCCTGCGCTTAGAAATCCAATGCTAAAAGCAGGCAACAGCACCACCCAGTCCCAGTCTGTTGCGTAAAGAAAATAACTCCCGTAAACCCCAACCAGTCCAAAGAAAATGAAAACGAATACATCTCCCAGGCCTTTGTAGCCATAGGCCGATTCGCCCACCGTGTATTTTATGGCTGCCACAATGGCTGTTATACCCAGGGCAAGAAAAAGCAAGGCATAAAGGAAATTCTCTGTTCCAAACGCGATATAGATCAGTGATACCGCGAAGAAAAAGGTGATCACAGCTGTCAAAATCATGCCCTGGAGCATCTCTTTTCTATCGATCAATCCACTCTGCAATGCTCTTTGCGGCCCCACCCGTTCATCATTATCAGTGCCTTTGACAAAATCGCCGTAATCATTCGCGAAATTCGAGAGGATCTGCAATCCAAGGGTGGTTGCGAGGGCCAGGCTGAATATTCCGGAATTGAATTCTCCCTGCTGAACGGCTATGGCAGTTCCCACCAAAATTCCTGAAACAGAGAGGGGAAGCGTGCGCAATCGGGCCGCACTTATCCAGGTTTGAATTTTTGCCATTTCTTATCTCATTATTTTTACTAACAGTTCTTTCAACAGATCCCCCTGAGAAATGTTTGTCGCTCCAACACCTTTGCTTTTAATATCGGCATCCCTGAGGAATGAGATCACCTGGCTTACTTTTTTCATCGGGTAATTTCGGGCAGCTACAGTGTAATCGCTTACAAAGAACCTGTTCACCTTTAAGGCTTTAGCCACATTATCCTGGGACTTATCTGCCAGACCGTGATACTGCAACAGCTGGGAAAAAAAAGCGAACAGGAGGGAAACGGTTACCACCATGGGGTTGTCGCGGGGGTTTTGAGAAAAATAGTTGATGATACGATGGGCTTTTACCGTGTCTTTCATCCCTATCGCCTTTCGTAACTCAAAATTATTAAAATCCTTACTTATCCCTATATTCTCTTCAATGAGTTCTGGGGTGATGGTGGTCCCCTGCGGGCAAATAAGCTGCAGTTTCTGCAGTTCATTATCTATCTTCCCCAGGTCTGTTCCCAGGAATTCCACCAGCATCTGCGCTGCCTTGGGAGAAATCTCATAATTTTTCGCCTGCAGGTTTTTTTTGATCCAGTCCCCTATCTGGTTTTCATAAAGGCGTTTGCTCTCAAAAACCACCCCTGTTTTGGCAATGGTTTTGGCAAGCTTCTTCCTTTTGTCGATCTTTTTGTACTTGTAACAAAGAACCAGCACGGTTGTTGGCTGTGGATTTTCAGCGTAATCTGCTAATTTTTCAATGGTCCTGGAGAGGTCCTGGGCTTCCTTGACAATAATCACCTGCCTCTCTGCCATCATAGGATAGCGTTTGGCATGGCTCACAATATCCTCGATAGAAACGTCACGCCCATAAAGCAACATTTGGTTAAAACCTTTCTCCTCTTCCTGCAAAACAGAGTCTTCAATAAAATCGGCAACTCTGTCTATATAATAAGGTTCCTCCCCCATCAGCAAATAGATGGGACTAATTTTTCCTTTTTTTATATCGGCAACTATTTCCCTGGCTTTATCCATTAATTATGCTGGTCTTTATTTCTGAAGGTGCTATTGATACAGACTCCAATCCCGGCCACAGGATCATTTTTAAGTCCGGTCCTGTTTTTCATAAAAAACAATTAGTTTTGGACCATGTATGCATTAAACTTTCCAGACTACAATTTTCGATTCAAAAATAGCGAAAATAAAATAGGTGTTTTTGATGTGCTCCGGAAAAAGTTCGTTCTTCTTACTCCCGAAGAATGGGTAAGACAACATGTAGTGCATTTTTTATTGCAGGAGAAAGAAATTCCGCAGTCCCTTATCAATGTAGAAAAACAGCTAAAGATTTATGATCTCATAAAAAGGTATGATGTTTTGGCGTATAACCCTGATGGGTCCATACACCTGGTGGTGGAATGCAAGGCCGCCTCGGTGCCAATAACCCAGGAGACGTTTGACCAGATCGCGCGTTACAACCTTTCCTTAAAGGCCACTTATCTTATGGTTACCAATGGGCTTCATCATTACTATTGCCAGCTGGATTATGAGCAGGAAAAATATCATTTTCTGCCTGATCTGCCGGTCTGGGGCGAAAACACCTCTTGTAAATAACAGCTTGTCTTTATAGAGCAGTACAAAACTCTATTTAATTCCTTTAATTTGCTGCTGTGAAAATCGCTGTCGTCATATTAAACTGGAACGGAAGAAACCTTTTGGAGCAATTTCTACCTTCGGTCACCCAGTATTCTGAAGATGCAAAGGTCTATGTTGCAGACAATGCTTCTACAGATGGCTCTGTAGCGTTTATCCGGGAAAATTTTCCGCAGGTAGATATTATCCAAAACAGTGTGAATGGTGGCTATGCAAAAGGCTACAATGACGCCTTAAAGGAACTTTCAGAAGATATTTTTATTCTTTTAAACAGTGATCTGGAGGTGACCCCCGGATGGTTACCACCGCTTATTGAAGAATTTGAGAATTCACGGGAAACAGCGGCGCTGCAACCAAAGATCCTGGATCTTAAACGGCGGGAATATTTCGAATATGCTGGAGCAGCAGGAGGCTTTATAGACCGGCTGGGGTATCCTTACTGCCGCGGAAGGCTCTTCACTTCCTTAGAAAAAGACCGGGGACAATATGATGATACCTCCCTTATTTTTGGGCAAGCGGTGCCTGCATCGCCATAAGAAAAGAAGCCTTCCAAGCCGTTAATGGTTTTGATGAGGATTTCTTTGCCCATCAGGAGGAGATCGACCTTTGCTGGCGGCTGTTCAACCATGGGTGGCAAATAAAAGCGGTGGGTGCTTCAAAGGTGTATCATTTAGGTGGTGCCACTTTGAACAATATGCATCCCAGAAAAACCTTTTTCAACTTCAGGAATAGCCTTTTCTGCCTGCTTAAAAATGCGCCCGCCTCCAAAGTAGCAGCGCTGGTCTTTATGAGGCTCGTGCTTGACGCCCTGGCCGGTATTAAATTCCTGATCGAATTTAAACCTAAACATACTGCAGCGATCCTAAAAGCTCATTTTAGTTTTTATTCACATTTACAGCGCTTTATAAAAAAAAGAAAAAATCTTCCGAAAAAAGAAAAATATTACCGCCGGACCTCCGTTGTATATGCTTATTACATCAAGGGAGTGAGAAAATATCCGGACCTGTAAAATATTTTTTTAAAGTCATTTTATAATTTCGTTATCATCTAACTTTTTGTATTTTTGGAATCGTTTAACATTTAATCACAACAATTAAAGAATTATGAAGAAAATCATGCTTTTATCGGCCACGGCTGCCCTACTACTTTCTTCCTGTGTATCACAAAAGAAATATGCCGAGCTTGAAGCCCAACAACGAGAAACTCAGGATAAGTTGAATACCGCTACGGTAAAGCTGAATTCCTGCCTCGACGATAAAGCTTCCCTCAACCGTCAAATCAAGACCCTTAGCAACCAGAACACCGCTCTTTTAAACAATGTTGGTGACCTGGCAACCCTTTCAAAGAAAGAAGCTGAGAACCTTGAGCGCTCTTTAGAGAGTATCAAAGAAAAAGATGTTAAGATCCAGCGCATGCAGGATGCTATCACCAAAAAGGATTCTGTAACCCTTGCCCTTGTTACCAGTCTTAAAGGAGTACTTGGAAATATGAATGATGAGGATATCGAGATCAACGTAGAAAAAGGTGTTGTGTATGTTTCTATTTCTGACAAGCTTCTATTTGAGAGCGGAAAATACAACGTAACAAACCGTGCGAAAGAAGTTCTTGGAAAAGTAGCTACTGTCGTGAAAAACAGACCAGATATCGAATTCATGGTTGAAGGACACACAGATGATAAGCCTATCAGAAATGCAGTTCTACAGGACAACTGGGATCTTTCTGTAAAACGTGCTACCTCAGTAGTGAGAGTACTACAGGAAGAGCATGGAGTACCACCACAAAGAATGACTGCTGCCGGAAGAAGCTACTACGTACCTGTAGCTACTAACGACACTGCAGAAGGAAGAGCTAAGAACAGAAGAACCCGTATCGTAATCCTTCCAAAACTTGATCAGTTCTATAACCTGATCGATGAAGGAATGGGAAGCGCTAAATAATTTTTCTTACAATATTTTTCCCAAAAGCCCGGCAAATGCCGGGCTTTTTTTATGCTGTTAATTATCAGAATTTTATATAAATGCTACACCAGATTTAGGTACATTTTTCTTCTGTAACCCAAAATCCATTTACCATGCGTTTATCTATGAAATCCCCGGTTATTTACCTGACGGCTCTTTGTTTTTTATCAATTTCCTGCCAAAAAGATCTGGAATTAGATCAAATTGAAGCAGAAACAGCAATTAAAGATTATGAAAGAAAATCCCTTTTCACCCTAAAAACCGCTGTTTCAGAAAAAATTAGCGGTCATAACAAAGCTGAGCAGAACCTGCCATGTGAAAGTTATCTTAAAATAACCAGTGATCCTTCTGACGGCACAGAAACCTGTTCTCCTACAGAATTTCAGAAACTACAGATGACATATCATGCTCAATTAGCATCTGATCCCCTTGCAGAGGCTTCCTATAATTTTTACCGAAACCTGAATTTTGTTGGTGCGATCATAGATGAATCTAAACACTATTTTGGAGCCGACGGGGGATTTACCAGACTGGTAGAGAAAAGAACCCGGGACCTAAGACGCTTCTGGAGCCTGGACCATGAAATACGAGTGCACGGGCAGCACAACGAAACGCTAAATGACCGGGAAAAGTTGGCTGAGATCCTCTTGTACTTTGTTGAAGACATTGAAGTTCGGGACCAGATCTATCCTTATGCTGATGATCTCCTTCTTCGTAATCAACTGTCACCCTTTCTACCTGACTCTCCCCTATTCTCCAGTGATGGCTTTTCGACCTTTGGCGGAGTGATCGTCATCGGGGACGGACTCGTGGAAATGTTGACGGAAGCAGGCATAGATCCTGAGGTAGCCTGGAGTGGCGTTCTTGCTCATGAATGGGCGCATCAGGTCCAGTTGAACCTCCACGAAGATCATAATATTGCATTTCCTGAACCCGAAGCTGATTTTTTAGCGGCATATTATCTAACCCATAAGAGAGGAGCCACCTACAACTGGAAAAGCACCGAAGAATTCCTGGAGCTGTTTTACCAGCTTGGGAATTGCGGGGACACCTATCACGGGGATCCGCAAATGAGGATGAATACGGCTTATTCAGGATATCAGCTGGCCACACAGGAGCAGAAAAAAGGCCACATTTTAAGCCCTGAAGATCTGCATGTGGAATTTATGGAGCAAATGAAAAATCATACCTCAGGCGAAAACACAACTGGCTAAAGCCCCTAACCCCACTCCTGGCTGACCTGGATTATAGCTGCGGCTTCGGAGAGAAACATGTAATAAAGATCAAATTTGAGAACCGGTAACCTAATAGCTTTTATATCCCTCGCGGCAATCCTGCAGACGCAGGCTCAGCATGCCTACGTTGACCTTAGCTTTGATCCCAATAAAGCTTTCGGGATAGTTGACAATAAGAGGACAGCAACAGATCACCGGGGTCTGGATTTTGACCTGGAATTAGGGTACAGCAAGCATAGATGGGCGTGGTTTGTTTACTTTGGAGCCTTTCCCGATGCAGATTACCAGAACTATGGAGTAGGGACTGATTTTAAATTAGCGGGGAAAAAGCTGGAATGGTGGGCAGGAGCTTCCCTGGGAGCTGTGACCTTACAACGGTCACAGGAAGAAAACCAGGCCTCGGGAAGCTGGCTGGCAGGCAGCTTAAGAAGCCTCCTCTATCTTAGGTTGTTTCCCAATTTTGGAGTAACGGGAAGGGGACAGTTCCAGGTTCGCCCGGATATTCCCGAAACCGGTATTTTTGAAGGCAATCTCGGGATACGATTCTTTTTCAATTAAAGCCCGGCATTTTCATGCCGGGCATATTTATTAGCTAAAAAAGTAGTAGATAAATTGTTTTACAGGATATCCACGCTTCCCTTGCCTTCACGTATTACCTCCGGCTCTGGTGTGGTAAGATCTATGACAGTAGAAGGAATATTATCCCCGTATCCCCCGTCTATAACAAAATCTACGATATGCCCCCATTTTTCAAGAATGAGTTCGGGATCTGTGGTGTATTCGATCACCTCATCATCATCCCTAATCGAAGTGGAAACGATAGGATTGCCTAATTCAGCCACTAGAGCTCGGCTTATATTATTATCGGGCACCCTGATACCAACGGTCTTCTTTTTCTTAAAAACGCTTGGCAGGTTATTATTACCCGGAAGCACAAAAGTATAAGGCCCGGGAAGGCTACGCTTAAGGATCTTGAAAGTCCGGGTATCGATCTGCCGAACATAGTCAGACAGGTTGCTCAGATTTTCACAAATAAAGGAGAAATTTGCTTTTTCCAGCTTGACCCCGCGTACCTGGGCGATCTTTTCAAGAGCTGCTGTATTCGTAATATCGCAACCCAGGCCATAGACAGTATCTGTAGGATAGATTATAAGCGCACCGTCCCTTAGGGCATCTGCTATTCGTTTTATGTGTTTTGGATTTGGGTTTTCTTCGAAGATTCTGATAAGTTCTGCCATATTTATTACTTATTTAATGGAATTGAGAATTTACAAATTTTCAACAGCTTATAATAATACTTTCGATAAAAAAAAATCTCCTTATTTGCTTTATAATTTCCCTCTTTGCCGGCTTCAGCTTGAAAACGTATAAAAATAATTGGCAAAGAAATTCCACAGCACCACTACAAAAATGGCCCCAAGCTTGGAAATATAAAAGTTGTACCTCCTTCTGTGGTGAAGCAGGTATAGAATCTGGTTATTAATAAGGAGTCCAATGATTGCAATAAGTGTGAATTGCTGGGCCTGCAGAAAGATTTCGGGACTGGTATCCTTAAAGGTCCAGTACTTATTTAAAAAGTAATTACTCACCACCGCCAGGGAAAATCCCATACTATTGGCCAGATACCGGTTGAGTGATAATTTTTCCTTCATGAGAAAGGTACAGCCAAAATCAATCCCGAGTCCCAAAGTACCTACCAGGCAGAATTTGATAAACTTCCAGATTAACAACTCCATGGTTTATTGGATCAATAGATTTCTATTGCTGTAATTCAAGCCGGGTCCAGGCGCGTTACTCTTAAAGGAAATAAATATATGATACTTTCCCTTAATTTCCGGTGTGCTGAAATCAAGAACCTGAGAAAAGGCCTTTCCGGGCGCCAGACTCTCCTGTTTAAGGTCCACAGGGAAAAGCTGCTCGTCTATGAGTTCATAGTCCCTGAACAAGGAGATGCTAATATTAACCGGGCACTCCCGGTTCTCCCGGAAATCAATTGCAAAAGGGAAGCGGTTCTTCATAGTTACTTTAAGATCATACTTCCTGCCTGGCTTAAAAACCAGTTTCTCCTCTTTTAATGAGATCCTCATCTGGTTATAACTTCGGAAATTTTTAATCTCCCCGACATAATAAGCCCCAAGAACCGTTGGAAACAGAAACAATCCACGATGATGATCGCGGGATATCACCAGCACATCCTTTCCCTGGATGCGCGCCTCTGTATCCATCAGGTCGAACTGATTCCTCCTGTACCCCACAGTATTGTGACTATGGGAGAGTTTTCCAGAGTAAAAACTATATTTTGAGGCATGCTGATAAGAATTAAGAAATACCACGGGACGCTGATCTGCACGCCTGTTGATCTGTTGGGACCATACCTCCCAGTGGAATAATTCCCTGGTAAGACTTATTTTCTCCCGGGAATGGTTATGTAAGGCTTCATTGGACGCATACATCCTGCTAACCAACATAACTCCCAGGGATGCTCCCCCTATTACAACGGCCCACTTCCTCAGATCTGGTTTTCCCCGAAAATATTTATAGGAAAGGATCACCAGGGGGATCACAATGGGACTTACCCAATTGGCCTCTATCTTATGACTGAAACTGGAAAGAAAAAAGAAAACCAGAAATCCGAGAATATTGAAGCGAAGGGCCTGTTCCCAAGGAGAATTCACTTTTACTTTAACCATCACGTACCACAGCAATAAACTTAAAAAAGGACCAGTAATAAGAAGAACCCCCAGCAAATAGTTGGTAGTAAAAGAAATCAGGTAAGGCCTGTTCGCCCTCTCCAGTAAATGGTACCGGAGCGTAACAAAATCATTATTGTACTGCCACCATATATGGGGCAGAAAAAATAGTAATGAAAGGAGGGCCGTGATCCAGAAGCTTTTTTTCCTCAAAAGGAAGGGACAGGCAAGGAGGGTAAAAACCAGAACCAGAATAGCATGATACTTACTGTACAACATTAGGGCTATGCAGAGCGAAAGAAAAAAAACGTTCTTTATACTATCCTTATTGAGGTATCTTTCCAGAAGGATAAAATAAAGCGCGAGGGAGATCAGGAGAGGAGAATCGGGAACAATGACAAAGCCGTACACATGTAGGATCAAAAAGCCGCTCAAGAGCAGGATAAACAAAAGTAGATCCCTGCCGTATCTCCTGCTGCACATTTTCCAGAGTACGTATACCCCCACAGAATTGCCCAGCACGTTGATTAACCTCACCCCCAGCTCATTGTGAAACAGCGAATAGCCTGCTTTGATCATGAGGGCGACAGCAGGAGGATGGTCGAAATATCCCCACTCCAGGTTCTGGGAGTACACCCAGTAATAAGCCTCATCATGAGATAAACCCGTAAAGGCCGCGCTCCATAGGTTCATGAGTGTCCAGGCACCCAGAAACAGGTAGAAATAAAATGACTGCTTTTCGCCGGGTAGTATTCTTTTCAATGCACTCTCATTTTAGTAATGACTATGAGGGGCAAAAAATCCCAACGGTTAAATCAGGTGTAGAAAAGATACGAAATTCAGGAAAGCATTTTCAATTTGGCAAACCTCAATAACAGCTTTTTTATTCCGCCTTTTTCAAAATCGATCTCTGCTTTCTTGTCCTGGCCAATACCTTCTATTCTGAGGACCTTTCCTTTTCCAAAGCGCATATGTTCCACCTCATTGCCTTCTTCCAGTTTTATACCGGGAGTCGTCTCCGGGGCCACAGGGGCCGAAGCAGGTTTCAGTTTGCGCAGTTTCCTTAGCTGCTCATCAGTAGGTTTATGAGAAGGCGGCGGCGTACCGTTGACCGGTTTGGTTTGACGGAATTTACTCTTATCGACCTCCCCAAATATATCTGTATCTATTAATGGCTTGTACTTATAATCATCCTGTGGCACCATATAATCCAGGAATTTATCCTCGATCTCCTCTATGAACCGGCTGGGCTCTGCATCTACCAGCTTACCCCAGCGGTACCTGGATTGGGTATAGGTAAGAAAAGCCTGTTTTTCGGCACGGGTTAGCGCCACATAAAAGAGCCGGCGCTCTTCTTCCAGCTCAGACCGGGTATTCATGCTCATCGCTGAAGGAAACAAATCTTCCTCCATCCCCACAATATACACATAAGGGAACTCGAGTCCTTTAGCCAGGTGAATCGTCATCAACGCCACCCGGTCTTCATCCCCGGCATCCTTATCCATGTCTGTCGCCAAAGCCACATCCTCCAAAAACTCTGTAAGGGATCCTGTCGCATCTGCCAGCTCTTTCTGACCTTCCACAAAATCCCGTATCCCGTTTAGAAGTTCTTCAATATTTTCAATCCTGGCAACCCCTTCAGGTGTACCGTCTTTTTTTAATTCCTGAAGCAGGCCGGTCTTCTTTGCCACGGTTTCAGCAACCGTAAAAGCATCAGCCGTTTCGTTCATGATCTGGAAACTCTTGATCATGTTCGCAAAATTCGTAAGCTTGCTACGCGTACCCTTATTGATCTTCAGGTCTATGCGATCTATATTATCAATCACCTCGTAGATGGACCGTTTGTAATGATTGGCCGCGATACTTAGTTTATCAATTGTGGTCTGGCCTATTCCCCTCCCGGGATAATTGATCACTCTCTTAAGGGCTTCCTCATCTTTAGGATTGATGATCAACCGTAAATAGGCTAAAACATCCTTTATCTCCTTACGCTGGTAAAAAGACAGGCCGCCAAAAATACGGTAGGGAATATCCCTTTTTCGAAGGGCGTCTTCCATGGCCCTACTCTGGGCATTGGTGCGATAAAGAATAGCGAAATCCCCATTCTTCATTTGCTTCTCCATTTTGTTTTCAAAAATGGAACCCGCCACGAACCTTCCTTCTTCCCCATCGGTAAGAAGTCGGTTTACTATGATCTTGGGACCTTCATCGTTGGCGGTCCATACCACCTTATCCAGTTTGGTCTTGTTCTTATCTATAACCGAATTTGCCGCTTCCACAATGTTTCGCGTAGAACGGTAGTTCTGTTCCAGCCTGTACATTTGCACATTATCGTAATCCTTCTGGAAATTCAGGATATTATTGATATTGGCACCCCTAAAGGCGTAAATACTCTGGGCATCATCTCCTACCACACAAATATTCTGAAATTTATCAGAAAGGGCTTTAACGATCAGGTATTGGGAATGATTCGTGTCCTGGTACTCATCCACCAGTATATATTTGAACCGGTTCTGGTATTTCTGAAGCACCTCGGGAAAGCGGTTGAGAAGTTCATTGGTCTTAAGCAAAAGATCATCAAAATCCATTGCTCCTGCCTTAAAACACCTGTCTACATAGTGCTGATAGATCTCCCCAAGCCGGGGCTTCTTCGACATAGCATCTGCTTCCTGCAATTCGGCATTCTGGAAATAGGCTTTAACTGTGATGAGGCTGTTCTTATAGGAAGATATACGGGAATATACCTGCTTATATTTATACACGTCTTTATCCAGACCCATCTCCTTTATTATTGCCGAAATGAGTCGCTGGGAATCCTGGGTATCGTAAATAGTAAAATTGGAAGGGTACCCTAATTTATCAGCCTCGAACCTAAGGATCTTCGCAAAAATGGAATGGAAAGTACCCATCCATAGATTTTTCGCTTCACTGTTGCCCACGATCCTGGCGATACGCTGCTTCATCTCCCGTGCGGCCTTATTGGTAAAGGTCAGGGAAAGTATGTTGAAAGGATCTACCCCCTTACTCATCAAATAGGCGATCCTATAGGTAAGCACCCGGGTCTTCCCCGAGCCGGCACCCGCGATTACGATCATTGCCCCGTCTTTTTGCAGCACCGGTGCGCGCTGGGCTTCATTTAATTCGGCTAAATAAGATTCCAATTCTTTGCTTCTTTTGAAGCCGTGAAATTAACCAAAAATAAGCTTATAATAAAATCCCAAAACCCCCATTTTGAAACATAATCACATGACGTTACGCACAGTTAATAATTTTAAATATCTTTAAAACCTATTTCAATGAGTTTTGTTATTATGCCGCCAATTTTTCGCATATTATTATTTTTCATCGTCTTCGCAAGTTTCTCCCCAGCGATGGCCCAACAAAAGAAAATGCCGGGGAAGGTGATCTCCCAATTTGGCCCCACGTACCCCATTGAATATCCAGACTATTCCACTTCCCTTTCACAGCAATATAAAGTGGTTTTTGATGTCGCCTCGGTTCCGGAAGACCCTTCTGCTGTTAATAAACAATTTGAAACCGTGGCACGGTTCCTGAACATGCATGCTGCTGCCGGGAAATCCCTCGAAAGCATGGAGGTTGCCGTAGTAGTACATGGACAGGCCGCTCAAAATTTGCTGCAGGACCGGTATTACCTGGAGATGTTCGGGACCAGTAATCCCAACATCGCCCTTATCAAAGCCCTGGATGAGAATAACGTGCAGATCATACTCTGCGGGCAAACTGCCGTACACAGAGACCTCTCTCCAGAGAGACGACTTCCGGAAACCCGGATAGCACTATCTGCCATGACAGCCTTGATCCAGTTACAGAACGAAGGATACAGGCTCATTAACTTTTAATATGCTTCATATAACTAACATACGCCATATGAATTTTTTCAAAACCCTTTTTTTCTCAGGTTTTTTCCTGATTTTTTCAAGCTTCACCTCAACGGCCCAGGAGATCGATCCGCAGATCGACTCGGCTGCAGATGAGATCGAGGAACAGGTAATCGATTGGCGAAGGAATTTTCATCAATTCCCCGAACTCTCCAACCGTGAATTCGAAACAGCTAAAAAAATTGCGGCCCACCTTAGAAGCCTCGGGATGGAAGTAGAAACAGGAGTAGCCAAAACCGGGATCGTTGGAATTTTGAAAGGCGACAATGAAGGTAAAGTCGTTGCATTAAGGGCAGATATCGATGCCCTTCCCGTAACCGAAAGGAATGACCTTCCCTTCAAATCTGAGGTCACCACAGAGTTCCTGGGAACTCCAACCGGGGTGATGCATGCCTGCGGCCATGATACCCATACCGCCATCCTGATGGGGGTAGCCGAGATCCTTTCGAAAAACAAGGATAAGATTAACGGTACGGTAAAATTCATTTTTCAGCCTGCAGAAGAAGGACCACCACCGGGAGAAGAAGGTGGCGCATCTGTAATGATCAGGGAAGGGGTACTGGAAAACCCCGATGTGGATGCCATTTTTGGGCTCCACATCAATTCGGCCACACCGGTAGGCACCATAAGGTACAAACCCGAAGGAACCATGGCGGCAGTGGAGCGCTTTGTAATCAACGTGCAGGGGAAACAAACCCATGGATCGGCTCCCTGGACAGGGGTGGATCCCATCCTCATTTCAGCCAAGATCATAGATGGCCTCCAGACCATCATAAGCCGGGAATCAAAACTTGTAGAAGGTGCAGCAGTGATCACAGTGGGCAAGATCAGCAGCGGGGTTCGTTTCAATATTATTCCCGAGACAGCTGAAATGATCGGGACCGTTCGCACCCTGGATCCCGATATGAAAGAACTCATCCTGAGAAGGATGAAGGAAATGGTTCCTGCCATTGCCGAGGCATACGGAGGATCGGCAACCATAGAGATCCAAAATAATACGGCTATCACCTATAATGATCCCGAACTAACACAAAAAATGCTTCCCACCCTTCACAAGGTAGCGGGAAAGGACAGGGTCGAACTGGTGAAAGCCACTACCGGAGGGGAAGATTTTTCCTTTTTTCAGGAAAAGGTCCCCGGGCTTTATTTTTTCCTTGGCGGACAATCACCCGAAGCTACCGCACCGGCACCTCACCATACTCCCGATTTTTATATTGATGAAAGCGGAATGCTGTTAGGAGTTAAGGTAATGTCACAGCTGGCCCTGGATTATCTTAACCAGTAGTGCGGCAGCATAAAAGTTCTATGGGAAGGATTGCCACTTTCGTAGGATGTCCTAACTTAGCGCCGGCTCTTGAAGGAGAAGAAAGATGATGGCGGGAAAGAGCAGGTTTTAATAGATGATCAATCTTTATTTATGTCAGACCAGTCCATATTTCAATTATTGTTCTTTCTGTTGCCGGCCATACTGGTAACAGGGATCGCCTTCTACTTTTTTAGTCAGCACACCAAGAACGAAGAGCGCAGGAGAAGATTTTTACTGCACCGGGAAAACCAGAAACAGGCCCTTCCCGTACGCCTACAGGCCTATGAACGCATGGCATTGTTCCTGGAGCGAATAGCGCCGGGCAACCTGCTGGTGCGTGTAAAACCCTATACCACCAAAAAGGAGGATTACAGCACGTTGCTCATCAAGAACATTGAACAGGAATTCGAGCATAACCTGGCACAACAGATCTATATAAGCGTGGAGTGCTGGAATGCCATCAAGGCCTCCAAGAATGCCACCATCACCAATATCAGAAAAAGTGCGGCAAAAGAAGATATCACCAATGCCGCAGAATTAAGACAATATATTCTCTCCTCCATGCTAGAGCAACAGCCGCCCAGTGAAACCGGCCTGGCCTTTATTAAAAAAGAAGTAAAACAATTGTGGTAGTTCCATACGCAGCAGAAACCTTCCCTGCTTATCTGGAAGGATCTCCCGGAAATTCCTGCAACAGTTTCTCAAGGTATTTTCGCTCCTTTTCCCCCAGCTCGTCTTTCAAATCCATCAACCGGTCCAGATAATCTTTTTTTGTTAAAAGTTCCTTTAGCAATTTTCGGGAAAAATTTCGAAAGGCATTTACATGGTGCCCTGTGGCCTCTACAAGGTCCTTCAAGTTCTCATTGGAAAACGAATCGAGCTGATATAAATAACCAAAGGCATTTTGACGTAGCTGGAAACGCCGGTGTGGAGAAGTATATCCCGCCAGTTCCCTAAACTTCTCCGCTTTAGCCTGAGCTTCATATTCCGGAGTGGCAAGGTGGAGGGCTAGCCAAAGCGTGCGCAGGTTTTTATCTATGAAACCATCAGTAGTTGAAAGCTTTTCCAAATATTGCGGCCTGTCCTGCGGAAAGTTCAGCCATAAATTGAAAAGGGCTGCTTCTTTCGTGAGATAAGAGTCATCGTCCAGCAAAGATTCATACCGCGGTTTTAATTCCTCCGGAATTTCCTTAAGATTAAAAGCTATTGCCTGCCGCACATAACGGTTATGGGTCCCGAATGCTTTGCGGTACAATTCCAGGGCCGCCAGAGGATCTTCAAGGGAGAGCTGGTTCACTACTTCCTGCCCTATAAAATCATTGACAGGGAGATTA
>JBEPWW010000003.1:0-22367 GCA_041642215.1 Salinimicrobium sp.
AGTTGCATACGGAAGAAAACAGACATTGCTATACCTATAATTCCCATGAAAAGAGCCGTCCACAGATATTGCTTTGCAATCATCTTGTGGTCCATACTAAAGATATATTTAGTTATGAAGGTCTCCTTATGGTGGTGCCCACCGTCATGAGCGTGATCGTTAACCGGTGCGTGTCCTACTGCTGACATATTTTCTTATTCTTAACTTTTAATTTTTATTTTTCAACCTGAACCAGTTCAGAACCAGCCTCGCCGTCTACACTTCTGGCGGCATTTCGAACATCCTGTGGATCCATAGTATCTATGAATTCCTCCTGCTGAGCCAACCAGGCGTTAAATTCCTCTTCAGTTTCTACTACTATCTTCATTTGCATGTTATAGTGAGCTACCCCACAGATCTTGTTACACAACAGGTAGTAATCAAAGTCTTCATATTCAGACAAAGGTTCTTCCCCTCTGGCTTCAAGAGCTTTACTTTCTTCCCTCCTGATATTCTGGATCCTTTCAACCTTGTTCATCATATATTCAGTCTCCCTGATCTCTTCGGTCGTCTGGGTTGGTGTGAAACCAAATTGAGTTATCATCCCGGGAACAACGTTCATTTGAGCACGGAAGTGCGGGAAGTAAGCCGAATGCAGCACATCCTGAGACCTGAACTTGAAAACAACTGGACGGTTCACGGGAAGGTGCAGCTCTCCCGTCACAAGATCATCATGAGCATAGGAATCACTTACATCAACCCCCATGGTATTGGTTCCCTCAATAAAGCGTACGTTGGCTTTACCAAGAATATTATCTTTTCCTGCGTAGCGGGCATGCCAGCTAAATTGCTTGGCGTAGAGTTCAATGACAATTGGATCATCATCTTCATTGATATCCATGATCTCAGACCAGGTGAACAACCCATAGATGATAAGACCGGCCAATACAATTACCGGGATAATGGTCCAGACAAATTCCAGCTTGTCATTGTCAGCAAAAAAGAGCGCTTTTTGACCTTTTTTTCCTTTGTACTTAAAGGCAAACCAGTGCAAAAGACCCTGAGTGATCACCTGTACAAACATGATAACGGCCATGGAGATCAACAGCAGGTTATCAAAATCCTTCCCATGTTCTGAAGAAGCAGCAGGAAGCGCCCTGTCTCCAAAGCTCCAGAAGTTATAGATCATAAAAATATAGAAAGCGATCCCGAAGGCAAGCAACAGATTTCCCTGCGTCCTGTTATCCTTATCATTCGCGATCTGGCTGGAGTCTATGGTTTCAGTATTCCTGGACAACTGGTAGATCTTGGATAGTTGCCAGATAGTTATCGCGAAAAGCGCTACTACTATGATTATTAAAAATACAGTCATTTTCTAAATTCTTCTTTAAACAATCTTATTATTAATAGTGAAAATGCTCACTTTCCTTTATAAAAGGATTTCTCTTCGCCAATAACGGCGCCTTTGTCAATGAATTAAATACCACAAAGATAAACAACCCTGCAAAAAGTAACAGCGCGCTGATCTCAGAAATTCCAATAAACCAGGATTGACCAACAGTAGCAGGCATCACCATCACGTACACATCTAAATAATGACCTATAAGAATTATGATCCCGGTCGTTACCACAAACCAGTTCACTCGCTTAAAGTCACTGTTCATCAACAGTAAAAGTGGGAATATAAAGTTCAATGCCACCATTCCGAAGAAAAGAAGACCGTAATCTTCAATACGTGAAACGAAATACGTTACTTCTTCAGGTATGTTTGAATACCATATCAACATGAATTGTGAGAACCAAAGGTAGGTCCAGAAAATACTGATCCCAAACATGAATTTCGCAAGATCATGGATATGACTGTTGTTTACATAAGGAAGGTATCCTCTTGATTTAAGATAGATGGTCACAAGAGCGATCACCGTAATCCCCGATACGAACATACTCGAGAACACATACCAGCCAAACAGGGTACTAAACCAGTGCGGATCAAGGCTCATGATCCAGTCCCAGGACATCATGGATTCGGTCACAATAAAGAAAACCAGGAACCCAGCGGCAAGTTTGAAATTCTTCTTGAACCATACATTATCGTTCGCTTCGTCCTGACGCAGGGAGTTTCTTCTCATCAAATATCTGAAGAGGTTCCATCCTGCGATGTAGATGATCGCACGAATAAGGAAGAATGGCACATTCAGGTACGATTCTTTATTTTGGATGATTTCATCATGGGCTACCACTTCTGGGTCCATCCAGATGAAAAGATGATTAAGATGTAAACCGGAAAGCACCAGTAAAAGGAATACGATCAAACTTCCCGGCAACAGGTAACCGGTAATCCCTTCCATTACTCTGAAAAGTACCGGAGACCATCCTGCCTGGGCCGCGTATTGTACAGCATAAAAGGCCATCACTCCCAGGGCTATCATAAAAAAGAAGAAAGCAGCAACATATAGAGCTGCCCATGGCTTATTTTGCAGTTGATGCAGTACATGCTCCAGGTGCTCATTTTCATGCGGGTCCTCTACAGCTGTGATCACCTCACGATCCACAGGGTCTGTACGCTCAGATTCCAATTCATGCTCTGAAGGAACATACTTAAGACCCGTCGCATCATCCTCTGCCAAATCGGTATGGAGCTCGCCGTGACCATCATGAGAAGCCATTATCTCCTTTACATCTTCTATAGTGGAAGGTGCGGCAATAAATCCGTAGACCATGCCCAACAGACCTACTACCATAAGAATGATAGAAAACAATTTTAATTTACTAGATAGCGTATACATATTAATCTTTCTAAATGCTGTTATTCTTCGTTTTCATTGTTCTGTCCCCGGGAAGCTGCCTCTGCAGAATCTCCTTCAGAAACCTGGTTCCTTTCTTCATTCACATCAGGAACAAGATTATCCATGGTCTCTTCTTCGAACTCCCTTTCAGGGTTTCCTTCCAATTGATCTTTTAGGGTCATCACGTAATGTGCGATCTGCCAGCGCTCCTCATTCGAGGTTTGTGACGCATAAGACCCCATGGCATTCAGGCCATAATACATTACATGGTACACTCCGCCTTCTGTGATCGCCCTTCCCGCGTCATCAAAACTCGGGATACCAAGTATCTTCTCTCGTTGTACCAGGATCCCTTTTCCATCCCCTTTGTCCCCGTGGCACACCGCACAGTAAATCGTGAACAACTGCTTTCCGGCAGCGTGGTTCTCCTGGGTATATGGCAGCGGGTTCTCTAACTCCTCCTTGGCGGCCGAGCGACCGTCTGGTGTATTTTCATATTCATAAGGCCTCCATCCTCTAGGCACAGATCCTTCCGCAGGAAGCTTTGCCGACTGGCCGTTCACAAACACATCGTATTCTCCATACGTTTCATATGGTACCGTTTCGTACATGTTAGGCATGTACTGGTAATTAGGCTTTGAGTTGTCCATGCAGGAAACCGCGCTCGCAGCCAATATGAATAGTAAGGATTTATTAAATAAACTTTTCATTGGGTTTATTTGTTATCAATTAATTTAATTTCAGCAGCCCCGGTATTGATCAGGAATTGCGTAAGATCTTCTGTGCTATGGTTGGCCACATCCACCTCCATAAGGAAATGGTCATCTGTGGTCCTAACATCAGGGTTTTCAGCATCTTTGAACGGCCACAGCTTACTCCTCATGAAAAAGGTGAAAACCATAAGGTGGGCAGCGAAAAATACAGTAAGCTCAAACATAATGGGAACAAAAGCAGGCATGTTCTGGATAAAGGAAAAGCTGGGCTTCCCTCCAATATCCATCGGCCAGTCTTCGATCATTATATAATTCATCATGGCTATAGACACTCCCAACCCAAGGATCCCGTATAGAAAAGAAGTAATTGCCAGTCGTGTAGGAGCAAGCCCCATTGCTTTATCTAGTCCGTGCACCGGAAAAGGAGTATAGATCTCTCCAATATGGTAGCGGGCCTCCCTTACCTGCTTCACGGCCTGTAACAGCAAGTCGTCATCGGTATAAATAGCTTGTATAACTTTTGATGCCATTATTGTTTATTTTTAAGTTGGTTTGCCTGAGCGTTCCAATCTGTACGTTGAGCCTCCAGAGGGAAAGTCTCAATGAGCGAATCAAGCAGTTCATAATCTTCTTTTGTCAGTTTACTAACCTGATCGTAGGTATAAATTCCCAGCTCATGCAGTTTTTGCTCAAGAAGGGGCCCTATTCCCTTAATTTTTTGCAGGTCATCAGCAGATTGGGTTGCCGGATCAAAGCTGCCAATTCGGCCAAGCATATCATCCACTCTGTCCCTGTCTATTTCTGTAGTAATAAGACCTTCTCCACTTACGGTTGGTTCATGTTCTGGCGCTTTTGCCGGATCATCTTTTTCAACCAGACCTGATTCGGTATTCACAATAGGTTCCCTGTTCAGGGGCTCATAATGATCTACGTGATCCCCATGATCGGCCCGCAGTTTTTTATACTTATCACCAGACGCCTTAAGAATGGTTTTCACCTCTGCCTGTGCGATCACAGGGAAGGTTCGGGCATAAAGCAGGAACAACACGAAGAAGAAACCTATGGTCCCTATAAAGATCCCGATATCCACAAAAGTTGGCGAGAACATTGTCCAGGAAGACGGCAGGTAATCCCTGTGAAGCGAAGTGACGATAATCACAAATCGCTCGAACCACATTCCTATGTTCACCACAATGGAGATCACGAAGGAGAAAATAATACTCGTTCTTAATTTTTTAAACCACATGAACTGAGGCGAGAATACGTTAAAGGTCATCATGGACCAGTACGCCCACCAGTAAGGTCCGGTAGCCCGGTTAAGGAAAGCATACTGTTCATATTCCACCCCGGAATACCAGGCAACAAATAATTCGGTTATATAAGCGACACCCACGATGGATCCCGTGATCATAATTACAATATTCATCAACTCTATATGCTGGATAGTGATATAATCTTCCAGATGGGATACTTTCCTCATGATAATAAGAAGCGTATTCACCATCGCGAATCCAGAGAAGATCGCCCCTGCAACGAAATACGGCGGGAAAATGGTGGTGTGCCATCCCGGTATTACCGAAGTTGCAAAGTCAAAAGATACAATGGTATGTACAGAAAGTACAAGTGGCGTTGCCAAACCGGCAAGTACCAGAGATACTTCTTCAAATCGCTGCCAGTCCTTTGCACGGCCACTCCATCCAAAACTTAGGATACTGTATATCCTTTTCTGGAAAGGCTTCACCGCCCTATCCCGAATCATAGCAAAATCAGGAAGCAGTCCCGTCCACCAGAAAACCAGGGAAACTGAAAGATAAGTAGAGATCGCGAAAACATCCCATAGAAGCGGAGAGTTAAAGTTTACCCAAAGGGACCCAAACTGGTTAGGTATGGGAAGTACCCAGTAAGCCAACCATGGCCTACCCATGTGAATGATAGGGAACAATCCGGCCTGTACTACTGAGAAAATGGTCATGGCCTCTGCAGATCTGTTGATCGCCATTCTCCACTTTTGACGGAATAAGAGCAATACTGCTGAAATAAGCGTCCCGGCGTGACCAATTCCTACCCACCAGACAAAGTTTGTGATATCCCAGGCCCATCCAACTGTCCTGTTTAACCCCCAGGTACCAATACCGGTCGAAACCGTATAAATTATACAACCTAACCCCCAAAGAAAAGCCACAAGTGCGATTGAAAATACAATCCACCATGATTTGTTTGCTCTTCCTTCAACCGGTGCGGCTACATCAACAGTAACGTCGTGATAGTTCTTTTCACCGATCACTAAAGGCTTTCGTATAGGTGCTTCGTAATGAGACATATCCTTTTTTAAATTGATTCTTTATTAAATAGTTTAAGCTTCAGATGTATTTCGCACTTTCGTCTGATACATCACATTAGGTTTGGTACCGATGTACTCCAGTAAATGGTACATTCTATCATCCTCTTTCTTTTGATAAACAACACTGTTATCGTCATTCACATCACCAAAGACAATAGCGCCTTTATCACAAGCGGCTGAACAGGCGGTTGAGAATTCCCCGTCTTCAATAGCCCTGCCTTCTTTCTTGGCATCAAGAATGGTCTTCTGGGTCTTCTGGATACAGAAGGAACATTTCTCCATCACCCCACGAGAACGCACGGTCACATCAGGGTTCAGCACCATACGACCAAGATCATTGTTCATGTTATAATCAAACTCGTCATTTTTATTATAAAGGAACCAGTTGAACCTACGTACTTTGTAAGGACAGTTGTTCGCGCAGTATCGTGTTCCCACACAACGGTTATAGATCATCTGGTTTTGTCCCTGCCGCCCGTGCATGGTTGCCGCCACCGGACAAACCGTTTCACACGGCGCATGATTACAGTGCTGACACATTACAGGCTGGAATACAACCTGTGGGTTATCTGCCGGATTCTCCATTTCCCCAAACTGAGAAAGGGATTCCCCAAGACCAGACATAAGATCTTTTTTCTGGATATCACCTTCGAAGGTATCCTCAGAAGAATAGTAGCGGTCAATTCTTAACCAGTGCATATCCCTGTACTTCCTAACCTCTTCCTTACCTACAACAGGTACGTTATTTTCAGCATGACACGCGATCACACAGGCACCACAACCCGTACAGGCGTTCAGGTCTATAGACATATTGAAATGATGTCCTACCGAACGGTCAAACCCGGCCCAAAGGTCAACATCAGGTGAATTCACCGGAGTCTCTACGTGATTCAAAGAAACTTCAGGCATTTTGTTCCAGACATGAACATCTTTGGTATTGAAGATCTCAAGGGTGGTTTCCTTAATAATATCTCCTCTACCCATTAGGGTATTATGCAACTGAAGACATGCAAATTTATGAACACCTCCAATTTTTTCTATACTTACTTGCTGGTGGGATTTGAAATCCTTGTAAAGCGGGTATGCATTTACCCCAACCTGCATTTCTTTTTGCACTGCTTCTTTTTTCCCATACCCAAGAGCAAGGGCCACCGAGCCTTTAGCCATACCGGGTTGTACAAAAACAGGCACATTCTTAACTTCTGTATCCCCTACCTTTAGGTTAACATAGGTCCCATTCAGGGCACCGTTGGAAACATGTTCATTTTCCAAACCTAGTTCCTTCGCATCTGCCCTGGACATCTTCAGGTAGTTATCCCAGGATGCTCTGGTAATAGGATCGGGCATTTCCTGCAACCATGGGTTATTAGCCTGCTGGCCATCCCCCAATGCAGTTGATGTGTAAAGCTCAAGCTCAAAACCGCTATTCTCCCCGTCTAAGGCTCCAGAAAGATTTCTAGCAGCAGCAGCAGCATTATTGACCTGAACGGTCGCAGCGTTGCCATTGGTAAGCGCTGAAGTCCCCTCGGGTTGTGATGCTTCGAAAGCACCATCATGCAAAGCATCCCCCCAGGAACCATTCCCCAGAGATCCTGCCCAGGTATCCTTCAGGTATTCATAGTATGACTGGGAGTTATCACTCCACCTTAATAATGTTTCCTGAAACTGCCTCGTATCAAACAACGGTCTGATGGTTGGTTGCATCAGGCTGAAATTTCTTCTGGTGAACTGTACATCACCCCAGCTCTCAAGATAGTGTGGGGTAGCAGCTATATAATCACATTGTTTCGCGGTTTCGTCTTCCTTCATAGAAAAAGCAACCGAAAATTCAACGTTTTTCAGACCTTCATTGAATTCATCTGCATTCGGCAAACTATACGCTGGGTTCACACCGGCAATTAGGAGTGCTCCCACCTGCCCTGCATTCATATCCTGAATAAGCTTTTGAACCTCTGCGGCATTACCCTGTCTCAGCATACGTGGATTATCAGTATCCATCACCTGGCTACCAAGAGCCTCATTAATGGACAGCACCAATGACTGGGCATCCTCATCCGGGATCCCGGTCACAACCACAGCCCCGCTACCAGAACGTCTCAATTGACGCGCAGCTTTTACCAGCGCATCATCAATATGTGTTGGCAGGTTACTGGTAGAAGCCCCTCCGGCTACATAACCGTAGAGGGCGGATAATGCAGCTCTTTGTTGAGATGGTTTTAAAGGAATTCTCTTATCGGCATTTGAACCGGTTAGAGAAAGAGTAGATTCAAACTGGATATGTCTGGACATTTTACCATCCTGTGGAATGCGTCCTTTCGCGTAAGCAGCATCATATCCGCCACCTGCCCAATCCCCCAGGAAATCAGCCCCTATAGAAACTATGGTCTCAGCTTTTGAAAAGTCGTAATTAGGCAAGGCCCTCTGCCCATACCTGGACTGGAAAGCATTTAATGTAGCATCTTCAGATACGGTATCATAAACTACATGCCTGACGTTTCCGTATTTTTGAGCGAACTCGTTAATAACACGTGAAGTGGAAGGACTGGCAAAAGTCTGGGTAAGCAACACGATCTCTCCGGAAACGGCATCCAGCCTTTCCATCACATCTCTGTCCAACTGCTCCCATGACACCACTTCCCCGTTGGCAACAGGACGCTTCACCCGTTTACTGTCGTACAGGGATAAAACAGAAGCGTGCACCCGTGCATTTGCACCGGTGTTAGCCATAGTATTATGTTCGATTTTAATAGGTCGGCCCTCACGGGTTTTAACCAAAACCCCCGCAAAGTCAAAACCATCTGCCATAGTAGTCGCGTAATAGTTCGCGATCCCCGGCACGATTGTCTCGGGTTGCACCACGTAAGGAATTGATTTCATTACAGGACCCTCACAAGCTGCTAATGAGGCCGCAGCAGTGCTAAATCCCACATATTTCAGAAAATCCCTTCTGGACGTAGTTGAACTTTCAAGAGATTCTTTATCCCCCAGAAATTCATCTGTAGGTATCTCTTGTGCAAATTCTTTTTGCTGGAGCGTCTCAACAACAGAGCTTGACTCCTTCAGCTCTTCAACACTTTGCCAGTATTTCTTGTTTGATGACATATATCTGATATTACTTCTTTAATTAATTAATAGTGGCACTTCGCACACTCAATTCCACCCATCTGGGCCACGGTTAATTCCTCAACTCCGTATTTCTTGGAAAGCTGTTCATGAACCTTCTCATAATATTCGTTCCCCGCAGTCTTCACATTAGTTTCGCGGTGACAGTTCACACACCATCCCATGGTTAGCGGGGCATTTTGGTACATGATCTCCATTTCTTCCACAGGGCCATGACAGGTTTGACAGGCGATACCACCCACCTCAACGTGCTGAGCATGGTTGAAGTAAGCAAAATCTGGAAGGTTATGGATCCGCACCCACTTAACCGGCTCTGTTTCCCCGGTATAGGCCTGCTCTGCAGGATCCCATCCTACCGCATTATACAGCTTCTGGATCTCACCATCATAGAAGTCCTTGCTATACTCATCTGTTGCAGTACCCTCTGCAACTTCCCCGATTGACTTGTGACAGTTCATACAAACGTTCAGAGAAGGTATTCCAGAGGTCTTGGAGACCCTGGCAGAGGAGTGACAGAATTTACACTCTATCTGGTTATCCCCGGCATGTATCTTATGTGAAAAATGTATTGGCTGAATGGGCTGATAACCCTGATCAATCCCTACTTGCATCAGGTAACCGAAGGCAAAATAAGATCCCAGAAGAACCAGAATAACCGCACTCACCAATACCAAAAATTGATTCTCGATGAAGGACTTCCATATAGGCTTCGCCCTCTTCTCCCTCACCGGCAACTCCACGCCACTCGCTGCAGCAAACCTTCGCAAGGTCTTGTTCACAAGGAAAAGAATAACTAACAGGATCAACAGCACAAATGCAAGAATTCCCAGAACAACATCAGTAGGAACACCGCCGGCTCCGGCTCCGGTACCTGCGGCATCGGCCCCCGGTTGCTGTGCCTGAGGAACAGCCTTTGGAGCATCTGTATATGCAAGAATATTATCCACATCCTCCTCGCTTAACTGCGGGAATGGAGGCATGGCAATTTGATTGTGCTCATTGTACAATTGCACAGCAAGCTCATCACCTGATGCGATAAGAGCAGCACTATTGTTGATCCATTTTTGTAACCAGTCACGATCCCTTTGTTGACCCACACCTCTTAAAGGAGGGCCAATGGAATTCGCGTCCAGCTTGTGACAAGCAGCACATAAATTATTGAAAATCTCTTTTCCCCTGGCCGCATCACCCCCTTCAGGCGTGGCTTCCACATTAGACTCCTGAGCCCCTTGTACTGTCGATTCCCGATCTGTTTGATCCTCTGAAAGAGGAGATTCCTGAGCAATCACCACTGCTGAAACTGAAAAGAATAGGGATACACTAAGAAATAATCTTCGGATGGCTGAATGGCGGTCTTTCACCTTTTTCATATTATAAATTAAATTAACGTCACGAGTTTGGTACGGTTTTTACACTATCAACAGCTCGTTTTTAACGTATTTTTTAGGTCTTGAAAATTTACCGACAAAAGTAATACTTAAAGTCGACTCTAGGTATTGCAGGCATAATTTATAATTGTTCTAAATAACTAAACTGCGGCTTTTTGAAAGATTAAGTTATACTTTTGTTATTCAGAAATTTAAAAGATAAAGTTTTGAAAATAAAGAATACTATCGCCACCGCCATCCTCCTATTTGGGATGGGAGCTGCAGGAGTGGCTCAGGAAGGACAGGTAAACATCAAACAGGATGAAATGATCCCGAAATTACTGGAACTAAAAACAGAGATGGGCAAGGAAAGTCGTATTGGCGACCGGTACCGCATACAGATCTTTTCTGGTGACTATAATAAGGCCGGAGAGATCCTGAGAGAATATCGCAGCCTCTACCCAGACTGGGAGGCCACCATTGTCTTTGAGACACCTAATAATAAGGTATGGGTAGGGAATTTCAGGAACAGTCTGGAAGCAGACCGCGCCCTTCAGCAAATCAAGAAAGATTTCCCGGCAGCATTCCGGTTCAAACCGGAAAGAAAATAAAAGGTTTGAGCCTAAAAAAAGGGACGCTAAAAAGCGTCCCTTTTTTTATGCTCAATATTTTTTACTTCTATTTAAGCTTCTTCTTAACGGCAACCTCCTGGAAAGCCTCCACAACGTCACCCTCTTTGATGTCATTGTAGTTCTTGATCTGAAGTCCACAGTCATATCCTTTGGAAACCTCTTTCACATCATCCTTAAATCGTTTCAGGGAAGCGAGCACACCTGTGTAAACCACAACCCCGTCACGTATTAATCGAATCTGGGAATTTCTGTAGATTTTACCATCGGTAACCATACACCCTGCAATACTACCTACTTTAGAAACTTTGAATATCTCCCTGATCTCGGCATTACCCGTGATTTCTTCTTTCATTACAGGAGAAAGCATTCCTTCCATCGCGTCCTTAAGATCATTGATGGCATCATAGATAATGGAGTAGGTTCTGATATCGATTTCCTCTTTTTCAGCTACCTGTCTGGCATTACCTGCCGGCCGTACGTTAAAGCCTATAATGATCGCGTCTGAGGCAGAAGCCAGCAACACATCACTTTCTGTAATAGCTCCAACTCCTTTATGAATAATGTTTACCTGTATCTCTTCAGTAGAAAGTTTCTGGAAACTATCGGTCAATGCCTCAACAGATCCATCCACGTCCCCTTTAAGAATAATATTAAGCTCTTTAAAGTCACCCAGTGCAATTCGTCTTCCAATTTCATCCAGGGTGATATGACGTTGCGTACGAACAGATTGTTCTCGCTGCAACTGTGTACGTTTGGCCGCGATCTCCTTGGCCTCACGCTCATCGAGCATCACCTTGAATTTATCCCCTGCCTGTGGCGCGCCATCAAGTCCCAGGATAGAAACCGGGGTACTTGGCCCTGCTTCCTTAACCATCCTGCCACGTTCATCCTGCATAGCTTTTATCTTACCGCTGTTTTTACCGGCCAATACAAAATCTCCGATTTTCAACGTTCCCGCCTGTACCAGAATTGTAGACACATAACCTCTTCCTTTATCGAGATAGGCTTCTACGACAGTACCATAGGCGAGCCTGTTAGGATTGGCCTCCAACTCAAGGATCTCAGCCTCCAGCAATACTTTTTCAAGCAGTTCCTTCACCCCAAGTCCTGTTTTAGCAGAAATATCATGCGATTGGATCTTACCTCCCCAGTCTTCAACCAAAAGGTTCATGGCTGCCAGTTTCTCCTTTATCTTTTCGGGATTAGCCGTTGGAAGGTCAGACTTGTTAATAGCAAATACTATAGGAACCCCTGCCGCCTGGGCATGGGAAATAGCTTCCTTTGTTTGAGGCATCACGTCATCATCTGCCGCGATCACAATGATCGCCAAATCTGTCACCTGTGCCCCCCTTGCACGCATAGCCGTAAAGGCTTCGTGTCCCGGTGTATCAAGGAAGGTGATCTTTTGTCCGTTTTCAAGCTGCACTCCATAGGCACCAATGTGCTGGGTAATTCCACCGCTTTCACCTGCGATCACATTTTCTTCACGTATGTAATCCAGCAAGGATGTTTTACCGTGGTCAACATGTCCCATAACGGTTACAATAGGCGCTCTTGGTTCAAGGTTTTCAGGGCTTTCAGGCACCTCTTCCTTAGCCTCGTCAATATCGGCAGTTACAAATTCAACTTCATAATCAAATTCATCTGCAACGATGGAGAGCGTTTCGGCATCAAGACGCTGGTTCATGGTAACCATCATCCCCAAAGACATACATGCGGCAATGATCTTGGTCACCGGCACATCCATCATGGTAGCAACTTCACTCACAGTAACAAACTCTGTCACTTTTAATACCTTGTTCCCTTCTTCAAGTTGCGCATCTTCCGTTCTTTGACGGTGCGTATCTCTTTTACTTCTTCTGTATTTAGCTCCGCGGCCTTTACCTGATTTTCCCTGTAGCTTTTCAAGAGTTTCCCGTACTTGTTTTTGTACTTCTTCCTCACTCGGTTCTTCTTTGGTAACAGGCTTGGTTCTTTTCCCTCTGCCTTTGGCAGCACCTGCCGCCCCGGCTCCGGGAGCTCCCTTCACATCCTTGCTAATTCTTTTTCGGCGTTTCTTACGCTTATCTTTATCAGCATCAGATGCTTTTTTCTCTTCTTTCTTTTTAACCGGCTTCTTGAACTGGGAAAGATCGATCTTTTCTCCTGTAAAATTAGGTCCGCTAAGTTTTTGGTACTTAGTGGCCACAGTAGAAGATTCCTCTTCTTTTTCTGGAGCTTCCTTCTCCTCTTTCTTCGTTTCCTCTTCCTTCTTCTCTTCTTTCACCTCTTCTGAAGGTTTCGCCTGCTGTGGAGCAGGTTTTTCCGGAGCTGGAGCTTTCGCTTTCTCCGGTTTTTTTTCTTCAGGTTTTTTCTCTTCCGCCTTTTTCTCCTCCGGTTCCGGCTTTGCAGCTTCCTTCTTAGCAGCCATTACCGGCTCTTCCTGCTTTGGAGTCTCTGCCTGTGGCTGTTCAGGTTTCTTCTCCTCAGCTTCCGGTTTTTTAGGTTCAGCTTTTTTAGGGGCGTCAAGGTCTATCTTACCAACCTGTTTTGGGCCTTCCAGGTTAGATTTTGCCCTTACGACCTCCTGCCGCTCTTCCTGTCTTCGCTTCTCCTCCAGTTCCTTCTCCCGTTCCAGACGCAGCTCTTCCTTCTCTTTCCTTTTCTCCTCACCCACCTCTTTGGAGGCGACTTTCTTACTCTTATCTGTTTGAAATTCATCAGCAAGAACCTGATAAATCTCTCCGGAAATTTTTGTGGTAGGACGCGCTTCTATTTCGTGGCCCTGAGAATTTAAAAATTCCACAGCACGATCCAACGAAATATTGAATTCGCGTAGTACCTTGTTTAATCGCATCGTTTTTGCTTCAGCCATAAATTGCCCTCTAAATTATCCTCTTTATTTCTAATTATTCTCTTCTTCAAATTCCTCTTTAAGGACCCTTATCACATCTCTGATGGTTTCCTCTTCAAGGTCTGTCCTTTTCACAAGATCATCAACATCCTGCTCCAGTATACTTTTGGCCGTATCCAAGCCTATTTTCGCAAATTCTTCGATCACCCAGTCTTCGATCTCATCTGCAAATTCCCTTAACTCAACATCTTCCTCAACGCCTTCTCTAAAGACATCTATCTCATACCCGGTTAATTGACCGGCCAGCCTGATATTGTGTCCTCCCCGACCAATAGCTTTGGAAACCTCTTCTGGCTTAAGCATTACCTCAGCCCGTTTGTTTTCCTCATCTATTTTAAGAGATGTGATCCTCGCCGGGCTTAATGCACGGGTAATCAACAACTGGTTATTAGTGGTAAAGTTGATCACATCTATATTCTCATTCCCCAGCTCCCTTACAATACTGTGAATCCTGGAACCTTTCATCCCAACACAAGCACCTACGGGATCTATCCTGTCATCATAGGAATCCACGGCCACTTTTGCCTTTTCACCAGGGATCCTCACTACTTTCTTCACAGTGATCAACCCGTCAAAGACCTCCGGAATTTCCTGTTCGAACAACTTCTCCAAAAATACGGGAGAAGTCCGGGACAAAATAATAGCCGGTTTATTCCCTTTAAGCTCCACACTTTCAATGATCCCTCTAACATTCTCCCCTTTTCGGAAGAAATCTGATGGGATCTGCCGATCTTTAGGAAGAATGATCTCATTCCCCTCATCATCCAGAAGGATTATCGCGCGGTGACGAATATGGTGAACCTCTGCGGTATAGATCTCCCCTTCAAGCTCTTTAAAATGCTTGTAAATGTTCGTATTGTCATGCTCATGGATCTTAGAGATCAGGTTTTGACGTAAAGCCAGTATAGACCGGCGTCCAAGATCAATAAGTTTCACTTCTTCTGAAACATCTTCTCCAACCTCAAAATCAGGTTCGATCATTCTTGCCTCTGTAAGGGAAATTTCCTGGTTAGGATCCTCCACCTCGCCATCGGCCACAACCACACGGTTTCTCCATATCTCAAGATCCCCCTTATCAGGGTTCACAATAATGTCAAAATTATCGTCCTCTCCATACTTCTTCTTCAAAGCATTCCTGAAAACATCTTCCAAAATCGCCATTAAGGTAACACGATCTATCAGCTTGTCATCTTTGAACTCTGAAAACGATTCGATTAACGCGATATTCTCCATATCAATACTCTATTAAAATGTTATTACCACCTTTGCCTCTTTTATTTCTTCAAAAGGCAACACAGCTTCTTTTTTTACAGTCACTTTCCCTTTTCCAACCGGTTTGGGCTCCCTTGCTTTCCATTCCAGAAAAATCCTGCCTTCTTCCACCTTCACCAGCTCTCCTTCGATCTTCTTATCTTCGGAAGTGGTTACTGCAAGTTTCCGGCCAATATTTTTTTGATACTGCCTGGGAAGCGTTAAAGGCTGAGAAACCCCCGCTGAAGCAACCTCCAGCGAAAAATCTTCCTCCTCGCGATCCAGGTTATGTTCGACCTTCCTGCTTACAGCTATACAATCTTTTACTGACACCCCGTTATCACCATCGATCACTACAGAAATATGATTTCCCGGGTCTATTTTCAGCTCAATTAAAAATAATGATTTATTTTCTTCAAAAGCTTCCTCCAGTAAATTTTCTACCTTTTCTCTTATCATCCCCGATTCCGGCTATAAAAAGAGGGGACTTTCTGTCCCCTCGTTGTCATTTTTCGCTTCAACGGTGCAAATATAATAATATTTCCGTAGAAAGAAAACAAGAATTCAAATCAAAAAATATTTGTAGTTTTATTAAAACTAACAACCTGACTTATTTACAAAAGCAAAATGAAAAAAATATTAGTCCCCACCGACTTTTCTGAACAGTCTGAAAACGCCCTTAAACTTGCCGCTCAACTCGCACAAAAATACGAAGCCGAAATATACCTGCTCCATATGCTGGAGCTACCTATGGACATGATAAACCCGGTGGCCGGCACCAAAACCAGCAATGACCTGCCCGAGGCATTGTTTTTTATGAAGCTTGCCAAGAAGAGGTTTAAAGAGATCCTTTCCAGGCCATATTTACAGGGACTTACAGTGCACGAGATCGTTCAGTTCCACGAAGCCTTCGACGGCATCATTGAAACCAGCCGGGAACATGGTTGCGATTTTATTGTCATGGGTTCACAGGGAGCAACAGGCTTCAAAGAAATGTTTGTAGGGTCCAATACCGAAAAGGTCGTACGAACCTCAGATATTCCGGTACTGGTAATCAAACACGAGCATGAGGATTTCAAGGTGGATAATATGGTCTTCGCCTCGAACCTCTCTTCAGAAAGCAAGAGCACCCTGGGACAGGTAGTGGAATTCGCTGCTCTTATGCAGGCAAAACTTCACCTGGTCTATGTCAATACAGCCAATGATTTTATGACTTCCCGCGATACTGACGAATTCCTCACAGAATATGTGGAAGGCCTGGATTTCACCAATTACGAATTTCATGTCTACAATGATTCCACAGTAGAAAACGGAATTTTGAATTTTGCGAAAAAGATAAACGCCGACCTGGTGGGAATTGCCACACATGGCAGAAAAGGCCTCTCTCATTTTTTTAATGGCAGCATAAGTGAAGATCTGGTCAATCACGCCAAACTACCGGTCATAACTTTTAAACTTAAAAAAAATAAATAATCCCCCCCCTACACCGGCCCTTACTAAAAAAATTAACCTTTTTCCTGTGCTGCGTTAAATTTGCGTCAAAGCTTTCCCCGGCCTTTAAAAGTTATTTTTTTCTATCCTATCTTTGACATAATCAAACTATTAAATGATACTAAAGGCAAGTTTTCAAATAGCTTTTCTGGCTATGGAAATCATACTCACGTTTTACAGCAGTGTACTGGAAGATAGTTTGATGGTAAAGTTCTTATTGTATGTTATCATTGCTATACTCATCGCGATGGGAGTAACCAATTGGGCCGGTAAGATTTTGCCGGCAGATAAGGATCATATTTCGCTAAAAGAAGAAAAAGAAGGATAATTACAGGTCTACACCTGAGCTTGTTTGAAAATGTTAGATGGAAAATTGAATTCAGAAGACCTGTAACGGGAGGATCCGGTGAAAACTTCACCGGATTCTTTTTTTTTGACAAATCGCCCGGTGACAGTTTCGGATCCATTATATTCGTTTTGAAGCTGATTAATTATGTAAATTTGCTCCAATTTTCTACTTTAGAAAAGGCTTTGTACTTTAGCCTATGAAATACTAACATACCGGGAAGCCATACATGTTTGAAAATAATGAGAATCTGTTTAACGTCCTTTTTGAAGCTGCTTCAGAAGGAATAATTGTTGTAGACCAATCCCAGATCATCGTAGCCAGCAATCGTGCGGCTGCGAACATGTTTGGTTATGAAGAAGGGGAATTGACAGGTAAACCCTTAAATATCCTAATTCCAAGTAAGTATAAGACCAAACACCCACAGCACTTCAAAGGTTTTATTGAACATAGCGAAAAGCGCCAGATGGGCCACGGCAGGGATCTCTATGGCATCAAAAAAAACGGGGAACAATTTCCCGTTGAAGCCGGTCTCAACCCTTTCGAAATGGACGGCAAGACCTACGTCATGTCGTTGATCATAGACATTTCGATTCGAAAGGAGACACAGCGCCAAATCACCGAATTGAATAACGAGCTGGAAGGCAAGATCCAGATCCGGACAAAAGAACTGGAAGAAAGCATTTTAAAACTTCAAAAGGTAAACGTTAGCCTGGAACAGGAGGTAAAGAGACGAAAAGAAGCAGAGAACAGGATAAAAAATGCCCTTCAAAAGGAGAAGGAACTGAATGAACTCAAGACAAAATTCCTTTCCCTGGTCTCCCACGAATTCAAGACCCCTTTGAGCGGCATCTTAACATCTGTTGTGCTGGCCGGAAAGTATAAACTGGAAGAACAACAGGATAAGCGGGAGAAGCATTTCAATACGATCAAGAACAAGGTCCACTATCTGGATAACATCCTCAATGACTTTCTTTCCATAGAACGCCTGGAATCTGGAAAAGTGAATTATAAATTCACCACTTTCAGCCTGAGCAAGCTGGTTAACGAAGTGGTCTACAACGCGAATGTGACCCTTAAAAGCGGTCAGGAAATAGAATACCCTCAAAATATCGAGAACATAAGCCTCCATCAGGATGAGAAGATACTTGAGCTGGTCCTTTCAAACCTGCTGAGCAATGCGATCAAGTATTCCCCTGAAAACACACTTATCAATTTCCAAATTGATTTTGAAGATGATAAAATCATTTTCACAGTCACAGACCAGGGAATGGGTATTCCAGATAAAGATCAAAAACATATATTTGAACGTTATTTCAGGGCAGAAAACGCCCTGCTCAATCAGGGAACAGGGATAGGCCTGAATATTGCCAAGGTACACCTGGAAAACCTGGGGGGTTCCATTAGGTTCACCAGTAAGGAGAAGATCGGAACAAAATTTATTGTAGAACTACCTATTACAACAGAATGAAAAAAGTATTATTTATCGAGGACGATACAGTGGTAAGAGAAAATACGGCTGAACTGCTGGAGCTTGCCGAATATGATGTCATCACGGCGGCAAACGGAAAAACCGGTGTTGCTCTGGCCAAAAAAGAATTACCCGATATAATAATATGCGATATTATGATGCCCGAAATGGATGGGTACGGGGTGCTACAGTCCCTTGCTCAGGATCCGGCCACCCAGCATATACCATTTATTTTCCTTTCAGCAAAAACCGAACATAAAGATATTCGTAAAGGAATGGACCTGGGGGCAGATGATTATCTCACCAAACCTTTTGAGGAAGAAGAATTAATAAGCGCCATAGAAAGCAGACTGGCAAAAGTAGCCATCCTGAAAAAATTAAGGGAGCAGGCAGCTCCAGAAGAGAAGCAGGACGAAGAGCAAAAAATAAGCTCCTTAAGCGATCTTCGGGAATTTGTAAAAGGTTATGATCTCCAGACCTACAAAGCCGGCGAAACCATCTATGAAGAAGGAAAACAGAGCAATCATTTCTTTTTTGTGGACAAGGGGGTGGTAAAAAGCCACAGGATGGATCAATTTGGGAAAGAATTGATCACTTCTATCTACAAGGAAGGGGATTTTTTTGGCAACACCGCCTTCAATAGAAGCGTGCCTTACCAGGAATATGCGACAGCCATGGAAGAGACCCGGGTCTACTCCGTTTCCCGGGAAGAACTTAAGGACATCCTGATAAAGAACAGCAATATCACGCTGGACCTCATAGATGTCATGGGAGAGAATATCTCGGGAATTAAAGAACAGCTTCTTGAAATGGCCTATGGCTCTGTACGTAAAAAAGCTGCTCGTACCATCCTGTTATTTTCCCAGAAAATAAGGAGGCATCCCACCCAAAGCATCCGCATCTCAAGGAGTGACCTGGCCAGTGTAGCCGGCATGGCTTCCGAAACTTTAATTCGAACTTTATCAGACTTTAAAAAGGAAGGCCTTCTCGAGATAGAAGGGCGAAACATCAAGCTTTTAGACGTGGAAGCGCTTAAGCGGATAAGCTAGTCTGCGAGCCGGAAATTCTAATGAATGAATAACTGATTATCATCATTTTTTCCACTTTAGTTGCTGCGTATTTTTGCGTGGTACTTTAGATGTGACTGATGATGAATATCTTATTACCTACTGATTTTTCAGAAAACTCCAGGAACGCTGCGGTTTACGCATTGAAATTCTTTAAGGATATTCCCTGCACGTTTCATCTATTGCATGTTCTGGAGCTTCCTCCTCAAAAGAGTGAGAACGGATCTTTAGCCATGCCCGGTGAGATCAGGCAAAAATTTGATCATTTGCTTTCATGGTTAGACGAGAAAAAAGAAAATCCCGATCATCATTTCAGCACCTCCTTTAAAAGTCATTATCTTATTGAAGCCGTGCGGGCACAGGTCCTGGAAAAGGATATTGCCCTTATCCTGATGGGCACCAAAGGAGCTACCAATTCTCAAGGGGTGATCATAGGAAAACACACCTCAGATGTTATGATGAAGGTCAAATGTCCTGTGCTTGCGATCTCAGAAAATGCAGTTTACAAAGAACATAAGGAGATCCTTTTCCCAACAGATTATAAGATACATTACGGCAGCAGGATGCTGGGGACTTTCCTTAACCTGGTATCCCTTTCCAGGGCAAATGTAAAAGTACTGGAGATCTTCACTTCAGAAAAAGAACCTACCCCCGAACAGATCGCCAACAGGATCTTCCTGCAGGAATCCTTTTCTCCCCGGGTACCGGAACTGCAAACATTTTATGCTTCCAGGAACAACCCTAAAAAAGTTTTTATCGCTAACAGGGAGGTCGACATGATCGTGCTCGCAGCAAAGAACCTGAACCTTTGCCAAAAATTCCTGAAGAATCCTGAAAACAATCAAATCCCTTTCATAAACCAGCTGCCCTTGCTCGTTCTCCACGGCTAGTCCATTCATCACAAAAAGGTTGGTACAGCAGTCCTAAAACCGGTTGAAAAGCCGATTTTTTTGAGGCCTGTCCTCTCATTACCCCATACATCCCTCCCTTGTTTCCAGGAGAATCTCCCCATATGACCCAACTCATAAACCAGAGCCCGTTCATTCCTCAACTTTGTATCCTGAAGTCAGTAATAATATTAAATCTAAATAAAACAGGTTATGGATACACTCAATTCAAAGACTGTCGCCGATATGGTCACAGAAAACATCAGGACAGCCCACATCTTCAAAAAATACGGAATCGATTTTTGTTGCGGAGGCGGGGTTAGTATAGAAAGAGCCTGCGAAAAAGCAGGAGTGAACTACGAAGAGCTTTTAAAGGACCTTCTTAACGTGGAAAATACCACTTCCCACGCCACCAATTATAATAGCTGGGCCCTGGATTTTCTTACCGACCACATTATCAATGTGCATCATACCTATGTGGAAGAGAACATTCCCCTTTTACTGCAGTATGCCGAAAGAGTGGCCCAGGTTCATGGCCATCATTACACAGAACTGCTGGAAATTAAAAAGCTCGTACACGAAGTGGCCGGGGAACTGGGGGCCCATATGAAAAAAGAGGAGCTTATCCTGTTCCCGTTCATCAAGAAAATGGTAAAGGCACAAAAGGATGGGTCCGAGCTGCCACAGCCCAATTTTGGAACTGTGGACAATCCCATAAAAATGATGGAGGCTGAGCATGAAGATGCAGGAGAGCTTCTAAGGCAGATCGCTGTCCTAAGCAGTAATTACACTCCGCCCGAAGGCGCATGCAACACGTACCGCGCATTTTATGCCAAACTGGAGGAATTTGAACAGGACCTGCACCAGCACGTTCACCTGGAAAACAACATTCTTTTCCCAAAGGCTTTAAAACTGGAAAAAGAGCTTAGGAACCCGGAAATCAAAAAGTAAACAGCGGTCACTTGTTCCCCTCAATTAATACATACACATTTAATATCTAACCTCAAGAGGCAAAACTTTGGTTTTAGCCTCTTTTTTAATCACATTTTATGAGTAAAGAAAAAAAACTATGGATAGCTTTCCTTGTTGTAATGGTGCTTTCTTTTGCCGTCCTGGGATATTATGGTTTCGAAATATACCAAAAAGCACCTCCCCTGCCAGAACGCATCGTCACCGCAGACGGGCAGGTGATTTATGACGGGCAGGACATCAAGGACGGGCAGAACGTATGGCAAAGCATGGGAGGACAGGAAGTGGGTTCCATCTGGGGCCATGGGGCCTATACCGCTCCTGATTGGACAGCCGACTGGCTGCACCGCGAGGCCATGTTCATTCTCAACAAATGGTCTAAGGACGAATATGACCAGCCTTATGAAGATCTTGCAGAAGAAAACCAGGCAGGTTTGGAGCGACGCTTACAATTAGAACTTCGAAAGAATACCTACAATGAAGCAGATGGGTCTATTACCATCTCCCCCGTAAGGGCAGAGGCCGTTCATTTTCTCAATGATTATTACAAAGGGCTTTTCATGGAAAACCCCGAACTCGATGAATTAAGATCCTATTATGCCATCCCCAAAAATTCAATAAAAGATGAGACCCGGATGGCACAGATGAGCGGATTCTTCTTCTGGGCCTCCTGGGCTTGTGTCACCGAGCGTCCCGGCAGCGATGTATCCTACACCCACAACTGGCCGCCCGATGAAGTCATTGGGAACAAAGCCACCGGGGATCTCTTGATCTGGACCGGGTTCAGTATCATTCTTTTACTGATAGGTATAGGGATCATGGTATTCTACCATGCAAGAATGAAAGAAGAAGAGGAACCCGAAATGCCGGTTGAAGACCCTCTTATGCGGCAGACCATTACTCCGTCCATGCTCGCTGTGAAGAAATACATGTGGGTGGTAAGCATCATTATTTTGATACAGGTCACTTTTGGTGTGGTCACCGCACATTATGGTGTGGAAGGCGATGGCTTTTATGGTCTTGACCTCGCCGAGATCCTGCCGTATTCCAT
>JBEPWW010000004.1:0-20218 GCA_041642215.1 Salinimicrobium sp.
CAGATAAGCAGGAGAAGATCGCTTCAGAAACATTATATATTTATGCCCCCCTGGCCCACAGGATCGGGCTTTATAACATTAAGACCGAGCTGGAGGACCTGGGACTCAAATATACCGAGCCCGATGCCTATGATGAGATCCTTCAAAAAATAAAGGAAAGCAAGGAAGAGCAGGATGCCTACATCAAAGAGTTCTCCACAGTGATCAGGGATTCCCTGGACAAAGAGAATATTCACTACACGATCAAAGGGCGGCCCAAATCCATCTATTCCATCCACCGCAAAATGAAGAATCAAAACGTAAGTTTTGATGAGGTCTATGATAAATTTGCGGTAAGGATCATCTACAGCACCGATCCCGCGAATGAAAAATTCCTGGCCTGGAAGATCTATTCCATCGTCACAGATCATTTTCGGCCCAACCCCACACGGCTACGGGATTGGATCTCTTCTCCCAAATCCACGGGGTATGAGGCCCTGCACATCACGGTCATGGGCCCTAAAGGCCGATGGGTGGAAGTGCAGATTCGAAGTGATCGCATGAATGAGATCGCCGAAAAAGGGTACGCTGCTCACTATAAATACAAGCAGGGGAAACAGGAGGACGGCCTGGAAGAGTGGGTGAACAAGCTGCAGGAAGCTCTTGAGAATTCTGACGTGAATGCGGTGGATTTTGTGGAGCAGTTCAAGCTAAACTTGTACTCCAAGGAGATCTTTGTATTCACCCCGCAGGGAGACCTAAAATCTCTTCCCAAAGGAGCCACTCCCCTGGACTTTGCTTTCAGCATACACACAGAGATTGGTCTGCGCACCCGGGGCGCCCGGGTAAACGGAAAACTGGTGCCTCTAAGCACAGAACTAAACAGTGGGGACCAGGTAGAGATCATCACTTCTGAAAAGGCCAAACCCAACTCGAACTGGCTGGATTATGCCACTACAGCCCGGGCCCGGGCGAAGATCAAATCCTCCCTAAAGGAAGAAAAGAAAGATATCGCCGAAGAAGGCAAGGCTATACTCACCCGTAAACTGCGCGCCCAAAAGATCCCGTTCAACGAAAAGACCGTAAACGAACTGGTAGTGTTCTTTAAGCTCAAGACCAGCCTGGACCTTTTCTATCGCGTGGGTATAGGGACAATTGACAACCAAAAATTAAAGGAATACGCCGCTTCCAGGAGCAATGCCCTGGTGAGTTTCTTTAAGAGCAAGATCAAAAAAACAGACAGGGCCGAAGATATTGACCGGGAAGAGATCACTGCCAAGTACGACCAGCTTGTATTTGGGAAGGATGAGGAGGTCCTGGATTACAAACTGGCCAACTGCTGCAACCCCATCCCGGGAGACGCCGTATTTGGGTTTGTGACCGTAAGCGAAGGCATCAAGGTCCATAAAAAAGACTGTCCCAACGCGATCCAGCTGCAAAGTAATTTTGCATACCGTATCATCCAGGCCAAATGGAAAGATTCTTCCCAGGAAGAGTTCAAGGCGGTCATCAAATTGACAGGGATCGATAACCTGGGGCTGGTGAATGATGTGACCAAGGAGATCTCCAACAACATGAGCGTCAACATCAAGAACATCAATTTTGACAGTATTGACGGAGTCTTCACCGGTAAGATAACGGTCATCGTCAAGAACCGGACTATCCTGAAAAGACTGATGGACCATCTTAAAAAAATAAACGGTATAGATAAGGTGACACGTGAATAATCTTTTACCTTTGCAGCAATTGATATGAGCAAAAAAGTAGTCAATAAGAACGATCAGGCGGTAGTAAAGAATGTCTTTACCAAATTTCTGGAAGAAAAAGGTCACCGGAAAACCCCGGAACGATTTGCCATTCTTCAGGAGATCTATAACAGCGATGATCATTTTGATATAGAGACCCTCTATATCAAAATGAAGAATAAGAAATACCGTGTAAGCCGCGCCACTTTATACAATACCATTGAATTGTTACTGGAATGCGGGCTGGTGCGAAAACACCAGTTCGGGCAAAACCAGGCGCAGTATGAGAAATCGTATTTTGACCGCAACCATGATCATATCATCCTTACCGATACGGGGGAAGTGATCGAATTTTGTGATCCTCGAATCCAGTCCATCAAACAGACGATCGAGGAGGTTTTTGATATAGAGATCACCAAACACTCCCTTTATTTTTACGGGAACAAAAAATCAACCGAATAATTCTTATATTTTATGGCAGTAGACTTACTTCTTGGATTGCAATGGGGAGATGAAGGAAAAGGTAAAATTGTTGATGTATTCACCAAAAAATATGACGTCATCGCCCGCTTCCAGGGAGGCCCAAACGCCGGACACACGCTTGAGTTCGATGGCATTAAGCACGTGTTGCACACCATCCCGTCCGGGATCTTCCATGACAATGTCGAGAATATCGTTGGGAACGGGGTCGTGATCGACCCGGTGATCTTTAAAAAGGAACTTGACAACCTGAAACAATTCGACGGGGATTTTAAGAAGAAGCTCCTCATTTCGAGGAAAGCCCACCTCATCCTTCCCACCCACCGGTTACTGGATGCCGCCAGTGAAGCAGCCAAAGGCAAAGCCAAGATAGGTTCCACCCTTAAGGGGATCGGGCCAACTTACATGGACAAGACCGGGCGTAACGGGATCAGGGTCGGAGACCTGGAATTAAGCAACTGGAAAGAAAAATACCGCAATCTCGCTAACAAGCATGAGGCCATGATACGCTTCTATGATGTGGATGTACAATATAACCTTGCCGAATTGGAAAGGGAATTCTTTGATGCCGTGGAGGAATTAAAGACCCTAAAGTTCATTGACAGCGAAGAACATATTTTCAGGGCTCAGAAAGAAGGAAAATCCATCCTTGCCGAAGGCGCCCAGGGTTCATTGCTCGATATTGACTTCGGGACCTATCCGTTCGTCACCTCTTCCAACACCACAGCTGCGGGAGCATGTACAGGATTAGGGGTTGCCCCTAACCAGATCAAGGAGGTATTCGGGATATTCAAAGCCTACACCACCCGTGTAGGTAGCGGACCTTTCCCTACCGAGCTTTTCGACGAGGACGGGGAAAGAATGGGAACTGTGGGCCGGGAATTCGGTGCCACCACCGGAAGACCGCGAAGATGCGGCTGGCTCGACCTTGTAGCGCTGAAATATGCCGTACAGGTGAGCGGGGTGACCCAGCTCATCATGATGAAGGCTGATGTATTAAGCGGCTTCGAAACCCTTAAAGTATGTACCGCCTATAATTATCGTGGCGAGGAGATCACCCACCTGCCCTTTAATATTGAAGCAGAGAATGTGACTCCCGTGTACAAGCATTTAAACGGCTGGAAGGAAGACCTCACGAAGATCTCAAACCCTTCTGAATTTCCAAAGGAGCTGAACGAATACATTGATTTCATAGAAAAAGAAATAGAAGTGCCCATAAAAGTGGTTTCCGTAGGACCTGACAGGTTGCAGACCATCGAGAGGTAATTTTTTAAAAACAATATAGATCACAAAAAAAGCGCTGAAAATTCAGCGCTTTTTTTGTTTATCACCTCCTCCATCCATATTTCTTCCACAGCAAACGCCACCGTTGTTCTAACCACTGGATTCTTGCAGCCCTTTCTTTTAATTTCAGCCTACAGCTTCAACTTTTCTTTATTTCCCACCTATTCTCTTCCCTGTGGAAAATTCACTATTTTTGAAGCAAAATTGTCACATTGAAAAAGATCCGTCTTAATTGTTTTTTCTTTCTCCTCATCACCTGGGGGACAACCTCTTTTGCGCAGGAAGGCAGAAGGATCGACTATGAGAGTGACAGGACCATAAGGAATGAAGAACGTTACCCCGGGGCCTTCATCTTAAGCAAGGTTGAAAACCAGGTGCATTTTACCCACCAGGGAATAGAGATCTGGTGTGACCAGGCC
The DNA here is from genome assembly GCA_041642215.1 of Salinimicrobium sp. Lineage (GTDB taxonomy): Bacteria > Bacteroidota > Bacteroidia > Flavobacteriales > Flavobacteriaceae > Salinimicrobium. Next base: position 3,908 of record JBEPWW010000004.1, read on the forward strand.
ATTCATTATGCAGAGGAGAATTTCTTCAAGGCCTATGGCAATGTACGCATGAAACAGGGAGACACCATAAGCCTGAACAGCCGCTATGCCGAGTACAACGGGAACACCCAGTTTGCCTTTGCCAGCGGAAATGTACAGATGCGCAATCCGCAAACCTCTCTGCAGACCGATACGCTTTTCTTTGACAGGAACAAACAACAGGCTTACTACCGCAGCGGGGGGACCGTAAGGGATACCGCCAGTGTATTGACCAGCCGGGTAGGCCGGTATTTTATGGAAACCAACAAATATTCGTTCCAGAGCGATGTGGTGATCACAAACCCTGAATATGTGATTGAATCCACCCAGCTGGATTTTTATACCGAAACCGGGAACGCTTACATGTACGGTCCCACTACCATCACCAGCGAGACCAGTACCGTCTACTGTGAACGGGGGTTTTACGACACCCGGGGAGACACCGGCTATTTTGTAAAGAATTCCAGGATCGATTATGAGAACCGCATCCTTGAGGGGGACAGCCTTTATTTTGACCGCAACAACAATTTTGCCTCTGCCACCAATAACATACAGGTAACTGATACGGTCAACGAGAGTGTCATTAGAGGACATTATGCAGAGGTCTATCGCGACCGGGATTCAGTATTCATTACCAAAAGGGCTGTTGCGGTGCGAACCCAGGAACAGGACTCGATCTACATCCACAGCGACACCCTTATGGTCACGGGAAAACCAGACAACAGGATCATACGGGGGTTCTATGGCGTGCGCATTTACAAAAGTGACATGAGCGGAAAGAGCGATTCCATTCATGTACAGCAAAACAACGGGCTCACCCAAATGCTGGGGGAACCGGTGATTTGGTCGGGCCAGAATCAATTGACCGGCGACACCATCCACCTGATCAATAATATTGAGACCAACAAGCTGGATTCCCTCAAGGTTTACGATAACGCCTTCATGATCCAGCAGGATACCCTGGGCGGATTCAACCAGATCAAAGGTAAGGAGCTGGTGGGGCTCTTCGAGGATAATGACCTGTACCAGGTCGATATCCTGAAGAACACAGAAACCATCTACTACATGCGCAATGATGCCGGGGAGCTTATAGGAATAAACAACACCCTTTCCAGCTCCATACGGGTGCTGTTTGAGGAGCAGGAAGTACAGGATGTTTACTATTACAAACAGGTGGAAGGCGTTTTATATCCCGAAGAGGAATTCCCGCCCAATGCAAGGGAATTAAGAGGGTTTAACTGGCGTGGGGATGAACAACTTCATTCCCTGGATGATCTTTTCGCCGGAAAACCTCCCGTGGAGCTGGTCAGAATACAGGGCATTCCCTTACCGGAAGAAGAGGAGGAATTTTTTGATGAACGCGAGGAGTCAGACCTGCTGCTGAACAAAAGGTCCCGTCTGCGCCCTGAAAACCTCCGGAATGAGAAACGCGACAGTATCCCGCCCGTTTCCCGGGACCTGAGAGAGGAGTCCATCAAACCTAAACAGGAACACTAGATTGAAAGAAGATTTTTTAAGATATCAGGCACAAACCACGCCCCATCCTTTAGCTTTGGAAATCGCTTATGCCGAAGGATCCTATATCTACACCACCAGCGGTGGCAAATACCTGGACTTTGTCGCAGGGGTATCTGCCAACAGCCTGGGCCACCGCCATCCGCGGGTCGTCAAGGCCATTAAAGACCAGCTGGATAAATACCTGCATGTGATGGTTTACGGGGAGTATGCGCAGGAACCTGCGGTAAAACTCAGTCGCCTACTGGCCGCACAGTTGCCGGCACCTTTGGAAAAAACCTACCTTACCAACTCGGGCACCGAGGCGATAGAAGGAGCTTTGAAGCTCGCCAGAAGATATACCGGCAGGACCGGGATCATTGCTGCCCGTAATGCCTATCACGGGAATACCATGGGATCCCTGAGCCTGATGACCCTGGAGGAACGACAAAAACCTTTCCGGCCCCTTATCGGGGATGTTTCCCACATTGATTTCAACAAAGATTCTGACCTGGAGCAGATCACCTCCAACACAGCCGCGGTCATCCTGGAGACCATACAGGGTGGTGCCGGGTTCATTCTTCCCGAAGAAAACTATCTTAAAAAAGTACGGGAGAGATGCACCGAAGTAGGCGCCCTGCTGATCCTCGATGAAATCCAGCCGGGATTTGGCCGCACGGGAAAACTCTTTGGTTTCGAGCATTTTGACATAGTACCCGATGTGGTCGTCATGGGAAAAGGAATGGGCGGCGGGCTTCCGGTGGGGGCTTTTACGGCATCTACAGAAATGATGGACAGCCTTAAGCAAAACCCGCAACTGGGACATATTACCACCTTCGGCGGGAATCCCGTGATTGCAGCGGCAGCGCTGGCCACCCTTCAGGAACTCACCGAATCTGACCTGATCAACCAAACACTCGAGAAGGAGAAAATCTTCAGGAAAATGCTTGTTCACCCCCTCATTAAGGGGATAAGAGGCCGGGGTCTTATGCTTGCTCCCCTATTTTCTTCCGAAGAAATCGTTAATAAACTCATAAAAAAGGCACAGGAAAGAGGCCTGATCCTCTTTTGGTTACTGTTCGAAAAGAAGGCAGTACGAATCACCCCTCCCCTCACTATCAGTGCCGTCGAGATCAGGGAAGGATGCGGCATCATTCTTGATATATTAGACCAAATAAACAAGGAACAATAACTGTTAATTACTTTGTTAACAACAAATTGCTCCAAAAGCCTTCGGGCCATAGAACATTTATAACTTTAAGACTGTATAAATCAGTAATACCCCTGCTTATGCAATTGAGCCATAACGAAGAAAATAATTTCTCCCTCACTCGTTTCGAATCGATGCTGAAAACCAACGACGTCTTGTTCTTTGATTCCAGTGAGTTTGAAAACATCATACACTACTATTTAGAAAACGGCAAGATCGCTTTGGCTAAGAAGGCCGTAAGACTTGGTTTAGGCCAGCACCCTACCTCTACGAACCTGAAACTGCTTAAAGTGGAGATCCTGGTATTCGAAGATAAGCTGGATATGGCCGAAGGCCTGCTGGATGAAGTCTATGACCTGGAAAGCTCCAACGAAGAGATCTACATACAAAAGGCGAACATCCTGAGCAAAAAGGACCAGCACCGGGAGGCGATCGTTATGCTGGAAATGGCCCTGGAGATAACCATGGACGAAGCAGATATTTATTCCCTCCTGGGGATGGAATATCTTTTCCTGGAAGATTTCGAGAATGCCAAGCAAAACTTCATCAAGTGCCTGGAGGCCGATGAAGAAGATTATTCTGCGCTTTATAATATCATGTACTGTTTTGATTTTTTAGAGCAAAAACAGGGAGCCATCAAATTCCTGAACGATTTTCTGGACAGGAACCCCTATTCCGAAGTAGGCTGGCACCAGCTTGGGAAACAGTATTTCGACCTAAAAAAGTTTAAGAAAGCCCTTGCCGCTTTTGATTTTGCGATCATCAGCGATGATTATTTCATTGGCGCTTACCTGGAAAAAGGAAAGGTCCTGGAGAAACTGGGAAGGTACAATGAAGCCATTGAGAATTACCATATCACCATAGAACTGGAAGACCCTACCTCCTTTGCATACCTAAGGATTGGGAAGTGTTATGAGAAGTTGGGTCTGGCCGACCTGGCCCTGAAGAACTACCGCAAGACCGTTCATGAAGATCCTTTACTGGATAAAGGCTGGATGGCCATCACAGATTTCTTTTACACCAAAGGAAATTACCAGAAGGCCCTGTACTATATCAATAAGGCGCTTAACATAGACGGGGAGAACGTTCTTTACTGGAAACGTTTTGCCCGCATCAACAGCAGGCTCAACCTGCTGGAAGAGGCAGAGAGAGGTTACAGAAAAAGCCTGGAGCTGGGTAATTACGAACTGGAAACCTGGCTTAAGCGCTGTGATATCCTTATCAACCTGGGGGAGCACGAAGCAGCAGTACAAAACCTGTTGCAGGCAGTGGAGTTTTATCCTGAATCGGCCGAGATCGAATTTCGCCTGGCAGGATTGTTCTACACATTGCAGGAAGCCGATAAAGGACATTTTCACCTGAACAATGCCCTGAAGCTGGATTTTGAGTATTACATCATCATTGAAGAACTGTTCCCAAGGATCTTTGCAAGAAAATCGGTAAAAGATAAAATCTCCTCCCACTGTAAATCCTGTAGTTAATTCTTTAACTTTGCGCAGCCTCTAAAATAAGAACATGCAGCGAAGTTTCACAGACTATATTGTTATCACCCTAAAAGGAATGGCCATGGGAGCGGCCGATGTGGTTCCCGGAGTTTCGGGAGGGACCATCGCATTCATTTCCGGGATCTATGAGGAATTGATCAGCACGATAAGTGCCGTGGACACTTCCCTTTTAAGGACCTGGAAAAATGAAGGATTTGGTTCGATGTGGAAAGCATTGAATGGAAATTTCATCGCTGCCCTGCTCTTTGGGATCGTCATCAGTATTTTCACCATTATGCGGCTGGCCAATTACCTGCTGGAAAATCACCCTATCCTTATCTGGTCTTTTTTCTTTGGCCTTGTTCTGTCCAGCGTGTTTTATGTTGGCAAACAGATCCCCAGCTGGAATATTAAAACTGTTATTTTTACCATTTTAGGTGCGGGTATAGCCTGGTATGTAACTACCCTCCCTCCTTTAGCGGCTGCTGCCAGCAGTCTTTACCTGTTTTTTGCAGGAGCCATTGCTATTTGCGCCATGATCCTGCCGGGAATATCGGGAGCTTTTATCCTGGTGCTTCTGGGGGCCTATAAGACCATTAGCGAGGCGGTCCATGACTTTGATTTTAAGACCATTGCTTTAGTGGGGTTCGGGGCGGTTTTTGGGTTGCTTTCCTTTTCCAAACTGCTCAAGTGGTTGTTCCTGAACTACAGCATTCTTACTCTTGCCACCCTCACCGGATTTATCGCAGGTTCCCTCAACAAGATCTGGCCCTGGAAAAAGGTCCTGGAGACGGCCGAATACGGAAATAAATCTGTAGTGATAAGGGAAACATCTGTTCTACCGTGGAATTTTGAAGGTGCACCACACACCATGAACGCGGTTTTTTTAATGCTTGCAGGAATTGGGGTAATTCTTATCTTAGAGCGTCTTGCTGTAAAAAAACCTGTGAGCGAACATGCAGAAAACGCGAACGCTTAGCGATAAAATCCTACTTGTACTAAAAGGACTGGCCATGGGCGCCGCGAACAAGGTCCCCGGGGTATCAGGAGGGGTGATCGCCTTTGTCGCCGGGTTCTACGAGGAATTCATCTTTTCCCTTAAAAGGATCAATTACAATTCCTTCAAACTGCTCATCAACGGCCGGTTTCGAAGTCTGTACTATTATACGAACAGCCGTTTCCTGGGACTGCTCATCCTGGGAATGCTCATTAGCTATTTTAGCGTATCGCTTTTGCTGGATTACCTTATCGAACACTACGAGTTGTTCGTCTGGGCTTCTTTCTTCGGAATGATCGCAGCTTCGATCTATTATATCAGCAAGGACTTTGAAGCCTGGAACAAACAGAACCTGCTTTTGGTCTTCCTGGGGATCGCGGCCGGTTTTAGCATAAGCCTGCTGGAACCGGCCCAGGAAAATGACAACCTGTGGTTCGTATTTTTCTGTGGGATCGTAGGAGTTTCGGGAATGACCCTCCCGGGCTTATCGGGATCCTTTATCCTTATTCTCCTGGGCAATTATGTACTCCTGCTGGTAGATTCGGTAAATGCTCTTTATGCCACCCTAACTCAGATCATGCGATGGGATTTCAGCTTTGTGTATGATGACGAAAGGCTGAGGCTTTTGAAGGTGCTGCTGGTTTTTTCACTGGGGTCTTTAGCCGGCCTGGTAAGTTTGTCCCACCTGCTGGGTTATGTTCTAAAACATTATAAAAATGCCACCTTCGCAGTCATCATTGGGTTTATTACCGGATCCCTGGGAGTAGTGTGGCCGTGGAAAACAGCCCTCTACGAACGAAATGAAGACGGTATGATCTTGATCGACCAGAACGGCAACAGGATCATCGACAATTATGTCAGGTATATGCCAGACATGTCTGACTCGCAGAACTGGCTGGCGGTATTTTTCATGATCCTGGGAGCTTTTATCGTGCTCTGGCTGGCCTGGGTGGAAAACAGAAACAAGAAACAAGATGCTTAAATTTGGTCTTATAGGAAAGAACATCTCCTACTCCTTCTCCCGGTCTTACTTTGAAACTAAATTCGATCACCTGGGGATCGACGCTACGTATTTGAATTTCGATTTGCAGGACATTTCAGAATTTAGGAAGGTGCTGAAGAAAAACCCACAGCTAAAAGGCTTGAACGTCACCATTCCCTACAAGGAAGAGATCATTCCTTTCCTCAACAGCCTGGATCCTGTGGCAGAAGAAATAGGGGCGGTGAATACCATACGTTTTTCCGAAGGAACTTTAAAAGGCTTTAATACCGATCATTACGGGTTTGCAGAAGCCATTCGGCCATACCTGAAGACCGGGGACAAAAACGCACTGATCCTGGGCACCGGCGGCGCATCAAAAGCCGTGGCCTACGCCCTGAAGAACCTTGGGATCGCACCCTCCTTTGTGTCCCGCTCTGGCAAAAAAGGCGGGTACACCTATGAACAGCTTGACCGGGAGGTCATGAAGAAGCATAGTGTCATCATAAACACCACCCCTTTGGGCACTTTTCCGAACATTCAGGACTTTCCGGCCATCCCTACCAATCTACTTGGCAGGGAGCACCTGCTGTTTGACCTGATCTACAACCCCGAAAAGACCCGGCTGATGGAACTTGCCGAAGAAAAAGGAGCGCGCATCTGCAATGGCAAAAGGATGCTGGAACTGCAGGCAGAAAAAGCCTGGGAAATCTGGAACTCCTAAAAAAGCTCACAAGAAACTTGAAGTGCGCTGCTTACAAAACCCCTTAAAACCTTGTTAGGTTTTAAGGGAGTTATTATCTTTCACAACTATAATATATTGATGAACCCTAACATTGAAAGATATGTCTGAGCAAGAGAAAAAGCCGGAGAACAACCTTCCCCAGGATGATAATGGAAACCTTCCAAAGAAGGAAGAACAAAATACTGCGGAAACCAGTCAGCCGGCAGAATATATAACCGAGCAGCCTTCAGACAGGGAGCAGGAAACAACTCCTGCCGCGAATGCTTCCGAAGAAAAAGAGCAGGAAGAAGATCAACCTGCACAGCAGCAAGCCCCTGAAGCAGCGGACACTTCCAATGAGGACAGCGAAGTGGCAGACGCCATGGTAGAAGAAGCTGAGGCCGGTGGGAATAAGACAGAGCCTGCCAGATCCCCTGAAGCTTCTCTGGAATCAGACACAGAAGAGGAAGATGAAAAAAGCACTGCCGAAGAACCACCCCGACAAAAAGATGCCCAAAGCGAGATCGACGAATCTGTGGCCGAGGACCGGGAGGATGAAAGTGCGGGGGAGCGTCATGAGATCGAGAAAAAAGATTACCATGCCATGAGCAAGGAAGCTTTGGTCGAGGAGCTGGAACGTCTTTTGAAGAAAGAAAAAGTACAGGCGATCAAGGAACATGTGGATGAAATAAGAGCTGAATTCAATGCCAAATTCGATGAAGAACTGGAGCAAAAGAAGGAGGAATTCCTGGCCGAAGGAGGTAATATCATTGACTTCCACTACTCTACCCCACTTAAGAAGCAATTCAATTCCCTGTATTTCGATTATAAGGAAAAGAGGAACAAATATTACCAGCAGCTTAAACAGGACCTCAACAAAAACCTGGATAGACGGGTCGAGATCATTGAAGAACTCAAAGGACTCATCGATGTTGAAGAAAATATCAACACCACCTACAAGCACTTCAAGGAACTCCAGGAAAGGTGGCGCAATGCAGGTGCCATCCCGCGGGATAAGTACAACACCATCTGGAACACTTACCATCACCACGTAGAGAATTTCTACGATTTCCTACATCTTAACCGGGAGTTCAGGGACCTGGATTTCAAGCATAACCTGGAGCAAAAATTAAAGATCATTGCCCGGGCCGAGGAGCTCACCCAGGAGCCCGATACCAACAGGGCGTTCAGAGAGTTGCAAATGCTGCACAAGATGTGGAAGGAAGATCTGGGTCCTGTAGAGAAGGAATACCGGGATGACATCTGGCAGAAATTCAGCGATGCCACCAAAAAGATCCACGACAAGCGGCAGGAATATTTCGAGCAGCTGGAAAAAGAGTTCGAAAAGAACCTGGAGAAGAAAGAGGAGATCATAGAAAAGATCAGAGAGATCTCTGAAACCAATTATACCTCTCATAAACAGTGGCAACAGAAGATAAAGGAAGTGGAAGCCCTGCGGGAAGAATTCTTCAATGCGGGTAAAGTACCGCGTGCAGTGAACGACCAGACCTGGAAGAAATTCAAGGAGGTGGTGCGCACCTTTAACCGCAACAAGAACGCGTTCTACAAGAACCAGAAAAAAGAACAGTACGACAACCTGGAAAAGAAACAGGAACTGGTAAGGATCGCCGAGGAACACAAGGACAGCGAGGATTTCAAAGAGACCACCGCCCTGATGAAAAAGATCCAGAGCGATTGGAAAAAGATCGGTCATGTTCCCAGAAAGGACAGCGACAAGATCTGGAAAAAATTCAAAGCCGCCTGCAACCATTATTTCGACCGGCTTCATGCGACGAGAAGTGAAGAGAACAAGGAAGAGAGCGAGGCTTTTGACAAGAAGAAGGAGCTGCTCGAATCTCTGAAAAACATGGAATTTTCCGGGGAACGCAAAAAGGACCTGCCTGTGATCAAGAACTTCATCGAGGAATGGAAGAAGATCGGGAAGGTGCCTCACAGCAAGCGCTATATTGAAGGAAAGTTCAATAAGACCCTGGACCAGACTTTTGACAGGCTGGACATGGACAAGACACAGACAGAGCTGCTCAAATATGAGAACAAAGTACAGGCCCTGGAAGATTCTGATGATACCCGGAAGATCAATAACGAACATTATTTCCTGACCAAAAAGATCCAGGAGACAAAAGCCGAGATCAGGCAGCTTGAAAACAACCTGCAGTTCTTTTCAAATGTGGATGAAAACAATCCCCTGGTACAGGAAGTACACAAGAACATAAACAACCATAAGGAACAGCTTAAGATCTGGCAGGAGAAACTGGAAAAACTGAATTCCCTCTATTAGTGGGGAATCAGGCCTGAGCCTTTTATCAAAAGGAGATTGAAAGCTTTTCGTCCTTATGATAGGGATGGCAACTAAACAAAAAAACTGCGGCAGGAAGTTTCCTGCCGCAGTTTTTTATTCTACATAGGCCTGTTCAGATAGCAGAGATCACAGCAGTTTGGCCTCTTCCCAGAATACATCCATCTCGCCCAGGGTCATATCCTTTAGTTTTTTATTTTGCTCTGCGGCTTTTTTCTCCAGATATTGAAAGCGGGTAATGAATTTTTTATTGGTACGTTCCAGGGCATTTTCGGGATTGATATGGAGGAAACGGGCATAATTGATCATGGAAAACAGGACATCCCCGAACTCAGCTTCCATCTTATCCTGATCGGCATCATCAATTTCCTGCTGGAATTCATTCAGTTCCTCTTTCAGTTTTTCCACCACCTGTTCCGGCTTCTCCCAGTCAAATCCCACTCCGGCCACTTTCTCCTGTATCCTGCTGGCTTTCACCAGGGCCGGCAGGGAAGCAGGTACACCTTCCAGCACACTTTTCTTCCCCTCCTTTAGCTTCAGGTTCTCCCAGTTCCGTTTTACATCCTCTTCATTCTCCACTTTCGTATCGCTGTAAATATGGGGATGCCTGGAAACCAGTTTATCACAAATACCATGGGCGACATCAGCAATATCAAAATCCCCGGTCTCACTTCCAATCTTTGCATAAAAGACAATATGCAGCAAAAGATCCCCCAGTTCCTTTTTCACCTCCTGCAGGTCGTTATCCAGAATGGCGTCCCCCAGCTCGTAAGTTTCCTCAATGGTAAGATGACGCAGGGATTTCATGGTCTGCTTGCGGTCCCAGGGACATTGTTCCCGCAATTCATCCATAATGGTCAGTAATCTCTCAAAGGCTTCTAGTTGTTCTTTCCTGGAATTCATAGGCTAAATTTAAAGAGGTAAGGTATTAAAGCTTTTAAAGCTGATAAAATAAAAAAGCTGTCTTAAATACCGATTTTCGTCTTTGATCCCGGAACACTCCAACCCGGAATCCTTAGACAAAAACCCTTTTTAAGACAGCTCTTGCTTAAACAAAAAAGGATCTATTCTTCTTCGTTTGATGTTTTTTCAGTTTCCGGTTCACTAAAGTCTGTAATGCCTTTACTAACCAGGAGATTGTACCACTGGATGATCTTCTTGATATCGCTGGTATACACCCGGTCCTCATCATATTCCGGCAGGACCTCCCGGAAATAATCCTCCAGCTTGCCCTTGGATTCCTTATGGCTGATGGCCTGCTCCCCGTTCTCTTTTTCACTGATCTTGCGGAAGACCTCTCTTAGCGGCACTTCCTCTGTATAGGTATAAACAGCGATCTCGCTAAGCAGGCTCACGTTGTGCCGCAGGTTTACCGAGATCTTTTTTCCATCCAGCATCGATTCGGCAATAAAGCCTCCACGGGTTTGTGCTTTTAATTCATACAGGCCCGGTTTCCCGGCAATTGACATCACTTTATCTAATTCCATATCTTCTTAAAATTGTGGGGGCAAATATCACATGTCTGCCCTAAAAATCAAATTAATTAACGCGCTTTTTTCAACTCCGGAAAACGCATGCGGTATTCCACGCTGATCTTTCCTTTTGAGATATTTGCAAGTTTCCCTTTAATAAGGCGTTTCTTAAGGCTGGACAATTTATCGGTGAACAGGATCCCTTCGATATGGTCATATTCATGCTGAATAACGCGTGCCGCCAGACCGGTATAGGATTCGGTATGTTTATTGAAATCCTCATCGTAGTACACGATGCTGATCTCAGGTTTCCGGAAAACATCCTCCCTGATATCGGGAATGCTTAAGCAGCCTTCATTAAAAGCCCACTCATCACCTTTTTCCTCCAGGATCACCGGGTTGATAAATACCTTTTTAAGACCCTGAAGCTGCTTTCTCTCCTCCTCGTCCAGCTCTTCATCTTCGGCAAACGGGGACGTATCGATCATAAAAAGCCTTACAGGCAGTCCTATCTGAGGTGCCGCAAGCCCTACTCCATATGCATTATACATGGTCTCCCACATATTTTCGAGAAGCTCCTTTAGTTTGGGATAATCTTCAGGAATCTCTTTTGTTTTTTTACGTAAAACGGGATCTCCGTATGCTACTATTGGTAAAACCATTTGAATGTTTAATGTTTAAGGTTTAAGGCCTAATTTTTTTATTCATTATTTATTTCTCTCCGGTCCATTGTTTTTCGGCTGTTTTGCGGGAGGCGATAAATATTGCCGTCAATTCTTTTGCCTCCTGCAGCAGCACAGGTTCACAAAACTCTGCCGGGAGTAATTTTTCTTCCATTAAGAATTCCATCCAAAAGACACATTCATCGGCTTCTTCAATAACTATACTCAGCTTAGAAATAAAACCTCTTTTCGATTGTCCAAGATTAGCTGCCCTGTAGTTTGCGGCTACAGAACTCGCTGCCCTTATTAATTGCTTTTGGATATGATATCCCAGAACATTAGATGGCAAAGATACTGCCACTTTTACACATCGATGTGCAAATTTTGTTGATCGCCTCTTCAGATCTTTCTCCATAAAATCAAATCAGTTTAAGATTGACCAGAACCCGTTAATCCTTTAACATTAAACCTTATTCATTTATACAGATAACTCTGTAGAATGATCGTTGCGCTGATCTCATCTACCAGGGCCTTGTTCTTTCGCTGCTTCTTTTTAAGCCCGCTGTCGATCATGCTTTGAAAAGCCATTTTAGAGGTAAAACGTTCATCTACCCGTTCCACTTTTTTCTCCGGAAATTTCTCGGTGAATTTTTTCAGAAATTCCCCGATGTTCACTTCACTTTGAGAAGCGGTGTTATCCATTTGCTTAGGCTCCCCAAGCAATACCAGCTCCACATTTTCTTCGGCAAAATACTTTTCAAGGAACTGCAGCAATTCCGCGGTAGGCACCGTGGTCAACCCGGAAGCGATGATCTGCAACTCATCGGTAACCGCGATCCCCGTGCGTTTGGTTCCAAAATCAAGGGCCAGAATCCGCGCCATAATTTTTTTTGCAAAGGTAAGGTTTAATTCGGAAGGAGTCCAATTATTGCCCCGAAGCTATTATCTTTGCTGAAAATTTTTACAATGACAGAATTAGAATCGGTAATTAACAAAGCCTGGGACAACCGGGATTTATTAAAGGAAGAGGAAACCATAAAGACCATCAGGGAAGTGATCAGCCTTCTGGATGAAGGAAAGCTGCGTACGGCCGAGCCTACAGCCGATGGATGGCAGGTGAATGAGTGGGTAAAAAAAGCAGTCGTACTCTATTTCCCTATTCAAAAGATGGAAACCCTGGAAGCAGGCATTTTTGAATATCATGATAAGATCCCGTTGAAAAAAGGATATAAGGAAAAAGGGATCAGGGTGGTGCCCAACGCTGTGGCACGACACGGAGCCTATATTTCCAGCGGCGTGATCATGATGCCGAGCTACGTGAATATTGGCGCTTATGTGGATGAAGGGACCATGGTAGACACCTGGGCCACTGTGGGAAGCTGCGCACAGATCGGGAAAAATGTACACCTTAGCGGCGGTGTAGGGATCGGCGGCGTGCTGGAACCATTACAGGCGGCGCCTGTGATCATCGAGGATAACGCGTTCCTGGGGTCCAGGAGCATTGTTGTAGAAGGTGTAAAAGTAGAAAGGGAAGCCGTACTGGGTGCCAATGTGGTACTTACCGCCTCCACCAAGATCATAGATGTTACCGGGGGCGAGCCGGTGGAAATGAAAGGGATCGTACCGGCAAGATCGGTGGTCATCCCGGGAAGTTACACCAAGAAATTCCCTGCGGGGGAATACCAGGTACCGTGCGCGCTCATCATTGGAAAGCGAAAGGAAAGCACCAATAAAAAAACCTCTCTCAATGACGCTTTGAGGGAATACAATGTAGCGGTTTAAACCACTGCCAAAAAAGCTTTTACAGGGGCTGGTCATAACCTGATCAGCCTTTGTTTTTTACCTGAAGGAAATTCTATGAAAATACTGGTGATCCAGCAGAAAATGATCGGGGATGTACTCACCTCCTCCATTCTTTTTGAAGCCCTGCGGAAAAAATACCCTGCAGCCCAGCTGCATTACCTCATCTACCGGCATACTTTAGCGGTAGTCGAGAACAATCCGCATATCGACCGGTTCCTTCTCTACGATGACAGCTACAAAAAAACCGGAAAGCTTTTAAAATTCCTTCAACAAATCAGGAAGGAGGAGTATGATATCGTCATAGACGTTTACGCCAAGCTGGGAACAGCTCTCATGTCTTCTTTTTCAGGAGCCGGAATAAGGATCTCCTATAACAAATGGTACACCTCTCCGGCCTATACCACAACATTTAAACCCAAAAAGAACCTGCAAACAAACGCGGGGTTTGCGATCGAGAACCGGATGCAGCTCCTGCAGGGCATCTCGACCGATTTTCCGGCAGAGATCAGACCAAAGATCTACCTCACCGAAACCGAAAGGTCATCAGTAAAGCAACGCCTGGTCACAGCGGGGATCTCTATGGATCGCCCCCTGGTCATGTGCGGGATCCTGGGGAGTTCAGGAGAGAAGACCTACCCCCTGCCCTATATGGCGCGTATCCTTGATTTTGTCGTAGAGCGCACAGGGGCACAACTGCTTTTCAATTATATCCCCAAACAGGAAACAGAGGCGCGGGAACTACTGGCTCTATGCAGGGTGGAGACTCAAAAACAAGTGTTCTTTGAGTTATTCGGAAAAAGCCTGCGGGAATTCATGAGCCTCACTTCCCACTGCGATGCGCTCATAGGCAATGAAGGCGGCGCCGTGAACATGGCCAAAGCCCTGGACATTCCCACTTTCGCCATATTTTCACCACAGATCAAAAAGGAAGACTGGAGCATTTACGAGGATGGGAAGCATCATGTTTCGGTACATCTTAGTGATTTCATCTCCACACCTTTGGACAGGTTTTCAAAGAAAGAACGGGTGAAGAAAGGCCCCGGATTCTACAAAAAGTTCAAACCGGACCTCATTATTACTCCTTTGCAAAAATTCCTCGACCACTGCTGTGGCAAGGATTCGGCGAAGAAGCTTTGATCCTTCTTTAGAAGGACTGCCGGTTTATATCCATAAATATTACTTCTTCCAGAATTTCAGCTTTTTCTTCATGGCTTTTTTGCGATGAAAGCGTTCCTGAAAATCCCGGGTATAGAACCACATCTTTTCAAAAACCTCCTCCCGGTTTCTGCCGTAGAGTTTGGCATATTCTTCGGCCATAATCTCCACCATTTCCTTTTTAGGGGTAAGCCGGGACAGGTTCTTCATCCTTGCGTCAAAATCCAGCTCCCTGAAGTTCATCCGGTTCAGGTCTACCAGGAAGAATTCAAAACCTTTCTTATCGATCTGTATTAACGTATTACCCGGCGAGTGATCCAGGAATTCTACCTGCTTTTCATGAAGGGAATAGGAGAAACGGGTGAAGGCCCTCAGGATCTCTTCCCATTGGGGATATTCGGGATCCTGTACCAGGGTACGATAGGTCAGGTCACATTCCAGGTGCTCACTTACGTAGTAACTTCTTTTAAAGAGCAGGGCGGTCTTTTCTTCAGCAAAAGCAACGGGGTAAGGGGTGCCTATTCCTGCAGACAGGAGGTGGTGTGCATATTCAAAAGAACGCTGAGCTTTAGATTTTCTCAAAAACCTATAGGCGCCCTTATTGACAGCATTAGGGATCTTAAATGATTTGATATTGATCTGCTTCCCATCCAGGGGGAAAAGTTTGATCTTATTGCGATCTCCATCCCCGAACAACCTGCCTTGTTTTTCAAAGTTCAGGATAAAGGAAGTGACCTCATCTTTTGAAGCCCTGTACGCGTCAGAAAACACAAATTTCATAAAGGCTTATTTTTTTACTCTGGCTACTGTAGCGTATTGGGGATAAAATATATCCATTTGGGTGAACAGTAGCGGAACGTTGTAAAGGATTGGTTTTAAAGATCGGCTCCTGTTGATGCCTTCATGCAGAAGGATCTCATATCCCTGTTCTTCGAACATACGCCTGATGCTCTTTTTAGTAAAGAACCTCAGGTGGGTATGGTCCATCACTCCAAAAGACTCATATTTAAATTCTTTTTTGAACAAAATGGGAATAAGTGCATTATGATACCTGATGTTCGGAATCGAACTCACCACTATCCCTCCCGGAGCCATTTTTTTTCTAAACCTGGCCAAAACATCATAAGGATCCACCAAATGCTCCAGCACATCGTTAAAATATACCAGGTCGAAATAAGAATCAGGAAGCTCGTCAATATTATCCTCACAACGCCCGGCAAATACCCTCTCAAGCATTTTCGCAGCTTCGGCGGCTTCCCTGGTCACATATTCCATGCCCCAGACTTCAGCGCCTGTTTTTTCCTTCACCACCTTCGCGAAGGCTCCGTTACCACAACCCACATCCATGATTTTGCCCGGATTCTCCGGCAGGTATTTGAGCATTTCATACCGAACATTGTCGTAATATCCGGCAGGTTTGTTTTCGTAGTCCATATAGCAGACAAATATAATATAAATTAAAGGCAATCCGCACCCGGCCCCTTTGCTCCCAAAAAAAGAGAGATTTTAAACAATAACATTTACCTTTACGCCCGATTTATCCATCACAGAAAATTCTAAACAAGGCAGGTTCAATGATAAAATGTTCGATCATTATCATAAACTACAATACGGCAGCGCTTACTTTACAGGCCGCAAGATCTGTGACCAGGCATACCCAAAAATATGATTTCGAGCTGATCATTGTGGACAATGCCAGCGAGACAGATGATTACCAAAGGCTTAAGGAAGGGATGAACGAATTCCCCCCTCACAGCAGCCGGCTGGTAAGAAGCCGTCTTAATACCGGGTTCGGCGGGGGCAACATGCTGGGCGTACAGCATGCCACCGGGGACTATTATGTCTTTCTCAACAGTGACGCGTACCTGCAGGAAGACTCTGTTGCCATCCTGGTGGATTTCATGAAAGTCAATCCGCAGGTAGCCATAACGGGAGCCCAGTCTGTAGACCAGGAAGGAAAGAAATACAAGGCTTTCGACCACAGGTTAAGCCTTGG
>JBEPWW010000004.1:20228-22015 GCA_041642215.1 Salinimicrobium sp.
GGGATAAATTTTTAAACATGCTCAATCCCGGGAAATATCCCTCCCGCAAAAAACCTTTCAGCAGTCCGTCACGGGTAGGGGCCGTGCCGGGGTCTTTTTTCATATGCCGTGCGGCCGATTTTGACGAGGTTGGCGGGTTTGACACCAACCTGTTCCTTTATTACGAAGAAAAAGACCTGGCGTACCGCATCGAGAAGGACCTTCGTAAAGAGATCTATAGTCTGCCCCAAACCACTTACGTACATCTAAAGGGCAAAAGCACCTCGTCATCCTATGTGACCAAAAAGGAACTTAAGATCTCGCAGTTTTACAGCGTAAGAAAGAATTTGGGCACGCTCAGTTATCTGGTCTTTTATATACTGAATTTTGTGAAATTTGCCCTAAAAGCCCCCTTCAGTTCCAAAAATAGAAAACATTTCCTGCTGTTATTGGGAGGCGTATCTTTAACCGGGTCTCTTAAACACCAGCAAAAATTACTACATCCATCTGAATGAAAATATTGCACGTATCGGCGGTGAAGAACTGGGGTGGTGGTGAAAACCACATAGATGCCCTTTGCACCGAAATCCGAAAAGCAAACCCCGAAGTCCAAAACCTGATCCTGTGCGTTCGCAACGGGGAATTCCATAAAAAACTACAGGAGAAGGACCTGGCTTACGTTACTGCCCCCCTGGCCATCAAGATGGACCTGCGCTTTGTGTTTAAGATCATCTCGATCTGCAGGAGGGAAAAGATCGACCTGGTGCACATGCATGATCCTACAGCCCTCACCCTTACGATCATGGCCGCAAAATTCGGCGACCTGCCGCCACTGGTCTTCAGCAAGAAAACCTCTTTTCCCATCAAGGACCGCAAGCAGACCCTGTACAAGTACAATTATCCCGGCATCAAAAAGATCCTTTGTGTCTCAGAAGAAACCCGGCGGGTATCTGCAGAAAGGATCACCGAACCCAAAAAGCTGGTCACCATTTATCACGGGGTGAACCTCAATAATCAGAAAAAGGAGGCTCCATACCGGCTTCGGGAAAAGCTGAACATTCCGGAGGACAAGCTCCTCATCGGGAACATTGGGAATCATATTCGTGCCAAACACCTCGAAACTTTACTGGAGGTTGTCAATGATATCGTACATGTAAATGGCAGGAAGGATTTTTTCTTTGTACAGATGGGCGTTTTTACAGACAGGACCGAGGCACTTCAACAAAGAGCCGCGGAGCTGGACCTGCAGGACCACCTGAAGTTCATGGGCTTTGTTCCCGGGGCTTCCAACTTCATTCCGCAGTTTGATATCACCCTGGTCACCTCCCAGAGCGAAGGTTTACCGGGAGTGATCTACGAATCCTTTTACCACGGCACTCCGGTGGTAAGCACCAATGTAGGCGGTATCCCGGAGATCATCGAACATGGGGAGAACGGGTTGCTGGCAGATATGCACGACCACCAGAGCCTGAGCAATCTCCTCCTGTACTTACACGATAAGCCGAAACTGATCTCGAAATTCACTGAAATTTCCAGAAAAAAACTCTACGAGCAATTCACTTCAGAAGTGATGGCAAAAAGAACGTTAGAAGAATATAAAGCAATTTTATATGGAAGATTATAGTCAGGAGATCGAAAACGCGCTGGCCGTGCTGAAAAAAGGCGGCACTATCCTTTATCCTACAGACACCGTTTGGGGGATTGGCTGTGACGCGACCAATGCCCGTGCGATCGAAAAGGTCTTTGCCCTGAAAAGAAGGGATGAAAAGAAGGCACTCATCAGCCTGGTATCAGACCTTAAGATGCTG
>JBEPWW010000005.1:0-20860 GCA_041642215.1 Salinimicrobium sp.
GTATTACGAAGCCTTTACAGGGTGCAGGTATGGAATGATAAATTGCTTAGTTTCTCTTTCTGGTCAATTAATATCGGCCTAATTCTGATGGTTCTTTTGAGCGTACTCCCCATAGGATTACTCCAGACAGTAGCGAGTGTGAATGAAGGAATGTGGTATGCCCGTTCAGCAGAATTCATGCAGCAGCCCGGAATGGATACCCTGAGGTGGATGCGCGCCATAGGAGATACTATTTTCGCCTTTGGACTCGTGGCATTTGTTTGGTTCGTCTTCTCTCTTGACAGCCGTAAAAAGCTTCCAAAGGATGCCAAAAAGCAATTGGACAGCAAAAAGCAACCGGCAGAAGAACTCGAGGAAGTTTATTAAATCCAATGAACCTTTAAAAACTCTTTAGAGGGGTGTAAAACTACGTGCTCATGCCATTGAAGTATCTGACTTCTGACCATACGAGTACGCAAGTCCACGCCCCTTTATTTTTTTTATACTTTTAGCACATGATAGATCTAAAAAAGCATACCAGTATTGCCCTTGGTTATTTCTTTCTCGTTGGATTACTTGGGCTTTTCCTGCGTTTGTTCTTTGTAACTTCAGTCCCGGCCAATTACCGGTATTTCGTACACGCACATTCCCATATTGCCCTGTTAGGCTGGGTATATGTTGGTCTTACAACGCTTATTTATAAATTATACTTTTCAGACACCAAAAAAGCCCCAATATACCGCAGGATCTTTTGGTTTACCCAGATTACCCTGCTTGGTATGCTGGCAACCTTTCCTTTCCAGGGTTACGCCTTGTTCTCCATTATTTTTTCCACCTTGTTCCTGGTAGCCTCTTATTTTTTTGCCTGGTTTGTCTTTAAAAATATCCCGGAACATTTCAAAAAGAACTGGTCCTTTAAATGCATAAAGGCCGCTCTGTGGTATATGATTTTTTCGAGTATTGGCCCCTGGGCTTTAGGTGGAATCATGTCCACTTTAGGGAGTACCTCCATCTGGTACAAACTGGCCATCTACTTCTACCTTCATTTCCAGTATAACGGCTGGTTCATCCTCACCCTGATCGGGGTTCTGTTCTACTTCCTGGAAAAGCATGATCTGATGCCTGAGAACAACCTGCTAAAAAGATTCTATGTTTTGATCAACAGCAGCATAATCCTCACTTTCTTTCTTTCCGTTCTTTGGACAGAACCCCACTTTAGCTATTATTTGCTGGCAGGCGCGGGTGCTGTATTTCAGGTGTGGGCCTTCTTTAATTTATTCAGGATGCTTAAAGAACGATCCTCCCGGCTACAAAAGGTTTTTTCCCCTTTCACCGGTTTTCTGCTGAAACTTGCAGCCGTTTTCCTGGTGGTCAAAATACTCATGCAGTTGATCTCTGCAATTCCTTATTTTGCAGACCTCGCTTTCCGGTATAACGATTTTGTAATAGGGTACCTGCACTGGGTCTTTCTAGGCGTTATTAGTATTGCTTTGTTTGCCTTTTTAAAAGCTACAGGACTTATGAGAATTTCCAGATTCGTCTTCGGAATCTACTTGACGGGATTCATCCTGTCAGAAATCCTGTTATTTTACAGAGGAAGTTCCCTTTGGCTGCGGCTTCCCTTTTTTGAAGATCATTTTATTACTTTGCTGGTTGTGAGCTCCCTGCTCCCCATCTCTGTTGGGATCATCCTGTTTAGAACTATTTTAACAAAGAAGTAAAACTTCTCCCAAATAACAATGCTTTATTAAAGCCTTAACGGCATATGCCGGGGTTTCTCTTTATATTAAAGACATGAAACTTTCAGCAATTTTTTATATTACAATTACAACCATACTACTGGTAGCTGTAGCTGCCCTTGTCTTTTATAACGTGTCCTATACTATTGTTTTTTACACCGTACTAGCAGGACAGGTTTGGTGGCTCTTCACCGTCTACAAAGTTCTTACCGATGATTATACCACCGATAAAACCTTTGATGACTGGTATGAAGATTACCCAATAGGAAGGGAATAAACACTATTAAAAAAGGCAGAGTGGAGACCTCGTCAACCTGGTGGGGACACCAATGTGAAAACCAGTTCTTGCCGCTTCTCCTTTTTTAAATCGACACTTAGGTATTGATATCATCTTCCAAAGGCTGATCTTAGTCATATTTTTTAAATTGCTCATTTTCAATATTTGCCCCGGTACGAAACGAGCAATTATTTTATGGAGGATTTATCTTGTTATCACTGTGGTGATGAGATCCAGACGCGTGTCATTTTTGACGAGAAGTCTTTTTGTTGTAATGGGTGTAAAACCGTTTATGAAATTTTTTCAGATAATGGCCTTGCCTCTTATTATGACCTGGATGCAGCACCCGGTGCAGCACCCGGACGGTTCGAGGGGAAATATGACTTCTTAGGAAACGAAAGCATTGCAGAGAAACTACTGGAGTTCCATGACGGGGACATTCATGTGGTTTCCCTGTACATTCCGCATATTCATTGCAGTTCCTGCATCTGGATCCTTGAAAACCTCAACAAACTGCGTCCTGAAATAAGTTCTTCCCAGGTTGATTTTCCAAAAAAGACCATCCGGGTTACCTATAATTCTGAAAAACTAAATTTAAAGGATCTCGTCCTGTTCCTGAGCAGCATAGGCTATGAGCCTTATATCAGTCTGGATGACTACGACACCGGCAAAAAGAAGATCAACCGAAGCATCATTTACAAGCTTGGCGTCTCTGGTTTCGCATTCGGGAATGTGATGTTCCTCTCTTTTCCGGAGTATTTTGAAGTTTCAGAGTACTGGCTGGATCAATATAAGCCTCTTTTCAGGTGGTTGATGTTCGCGTTTTCCCTCCCGGTTGTTTTTTATGTGGCACAGGATTATTTCATTTCAGCCTATAAAGGGATCCGGGCAAAGATCCTGAATATAGATGTACCACTGGCCCTGGGAATAGTTGTGCTCTTTGTGAGAAGTACCCTGGAGATCATTTTCGATTGGGGTACAGGATTCTTTGACTCCCTTACCGGTCTCATGTTCTTCCTTACCCTGGGGAAATTCTTTCAGCAAAAGACCTACAACTTCCTCTCTTTTGAAAGAGATTATAAATCCTATTTCCCAATAGGGATCACCCGTATCACTGCAGATGGAAAAGAAGAAAGCGTACATGTGCATGACATTGAGAAAGGGGACCGTATCCTTATCAGGAATGAAGAACTCATTCCCGTTGACGGAATCCTCATCAATGGCAATGCCCGTATTGACTACAGTTTCGTTACGGGAGAGGCCGAAGCTGTTCACAAGGAATCTGGCGATAAGTTATTCGCAGGCGGCAAACAGGTTTCGGGTATCATCGAGATCGAGGCTTTAAAATCGGTTTCCCAAAGTTATCTTACCAAACTATGGAGCAATGATGTCTTCAAGACCAAAAAGGAAGATTCTGTTACCTCCTTTATCAACTACATTAGTCAATATTTCACCATCATCCTGCTCCTTATCGCCTTTAGCGCTACGGCTTACTGGGCCTTTATCGACCTCAATATTGCCATTAACGTGTTCACCGCGGTCCTGATCATCGCCTGCCCCTGCGCCCTGGCCATGTCCACCCCATTTACACTTGGAAATTTGCTGCGCATTTTCGGCAACAAGAAATTTTATTTAAAGAATGCCGGAGTGATCGAACAACTGGCAAAGGCCGATACCCTGATCTTTGATAAGACCGGAACCATTACCTCCAACAAAAAGAGCAGTATAAGTTATGAAGGGATCGATCTTACTGCAGAAGAAGAATCATTTCTAAAGAATACCCTTCGCGCTTCTAACCATCCCTTAAGCCGTACATTGTATACGCTGTTGGCTGAATATGATATTTCCCCGCCCGAAGAATTTCGTGAGGTCACCGGAAAAGGTATCGAAGCCCGCCACCGGGAACAGCTTATGAAAGTGGGTTCAGCAGATTTTGTAGGGAATACGGCTGTGGCTCCTTCCCTAAACACGGCAGTACATATTAGTGCCAATAATGAATACAAAGGCCGGTATGTATTTTACAATCAGTACCGGGAGGGAGTGGAGGATCTGTTTAACGATTTGGCGCCCGGCTACCATCTTTCCATCCTTTCCGGAGATAACGAAGGGGAACAGGCAAGACTGGAGAAACTACTGCCTGAAAAGACCGAATTCCTCTTTAATCAAAAACCTGAGGATAAGCTGGAATATATCAAATCACTACAGGACAGAGGCCAAAAAACCATTATGGTGGGGGACGGTCTCAATGACGCCGGAGCGCTGGCGCAAAGCGAAGTGGGAATCGCCATTTCAGAGAATGTCAATGTGTTCTCACCTGCATGCGACGCAATTCTGGATGCTTCAGGATTTCACCTGCTAAACCGGTTCATCAAGGCGTCCAAAACCGGAATGAAGGTGATAAAGATCAGCATGATACTCTCTTTTCTGTACAACATCGTAGGCTTGTATTTCGCGGTCACAGGACAGTTATCACCCATTATCGCAGCAATCCTGATGCCGCTGAGCTCCATTAGCATCATCGCTTTTACCACGCTTTGCACCAACCTCATCGGGAGAAAGATCAGGTAAGCCCAGGGATAAACCGTTTTTTGATCAATCTGATCAAGAAGGCCGTCTAAAAAGCTCGATCTACGTCAACCTGAATTCGTTTCAGGTCCTTATAAGTGCTGCAAAACAGACTAATATGATTCTGAAATAAATTCAGAATGACGATTTAAATAGCTTTTTAGACGACCATCTTTTAATCGTTCAGTTCGATCCATACCGGCGCGTGATCACTGGTTTTCTCCCAGCCTCTCACTGTGGTATCCACTCCTGCTGCTTTGAGCCGACTGTCCAGGTGCGGACTTAAAAGAAAATGGTCGATACGCAGCCCCGCATTGCGCGCATAAGCATTTCGGAAATAATCCCAGAAGGTATAGATGACCTCCCCGGGATGAAGCTTTCTAACGGCATCTGTCCATCCCTGTTCCACCAGCTCATGAAATGCCGATCGCACCTCTGGCCGAAAAAGTGCGTCGTCCACCCAGCGTTCGGGTTTATAAACATCCAACTCTGTGGGCATAACATTGAAATCCCCGGTCATGATCACCGGTTTGTCCATGGCCAGCAATTCTTCTGCACGGCGGGTAAGGCGTTCGAACCAGCGCATTTTATAGTCAAATTTTGGTCCCGGGGCGGGATTGCCGTTTGGCAGGTAAAGGCAGCTTATGTAAAGATCCTCCACTACTACCTCCATATACCGGCTCTGCTCATCCTCCAGATCTCCCGCCAGCCTGCGGCCAATTTCCTCTATTTCAAGATTGCGGGCAAGGATGCCAACCCCGTTCCATCTTTTCTGCCCGTGCCAGATAGCATTATAGCCGGCATCGGCAATGGCTTTTTTGGGTATCTTTTCATCAGGGGATTTTAACTCCTGTAAACATACAATGTCGGGTTTGGTTTCTTCCAGCCAGCGTAACAGCACCGGAAGCCGTGCGTTGATTCCGTTAACATTATAAGTAGCTATTCTCATGGCTAATTCGGCTTTAGTTTAAGATACAAAAAACTTGTTTTAGGACAGGCTGTAATTGTCCGGAAAACAGACCTGTAAACTGTTTCTTTTTTTCCTCCGGCCCCGAACTTCTGTTATTCCTGATGCCGCTCGATCTGCTCCTGTTCGGATTTGGCGTCCTCATGCTCCCGGTCTCCTCCAGGCCCTTCTTTCCTCTTCTCCAAATTTTCAAGCAGTTTTGTCCTGCCATAAAGTATAAGAACATCATCTTTCTTCACCCTGGTCTTCCCATAGGGAGCGCCTATGTATTTCCCATCTCCCCGTTTTATTCCTAAAATAAGGATCCCTTCATCATCCAGCTCCAGTTCGCTCAGGGTTTTATTACTCAGCCAGCCCTGCTCCTCCACTCCTAGTTCTGATACCCGGTAATCATCTGAAAGGTGCAGAAGACTATAGAAATCCCGCACATCCAGGCGGGTATAGCGTTTGAGAGCCCGATTGATCAAAAGGGAGAGCTTCTGGTCCAGCCATTTACTTCGGGAGAGCAACAGCAAGATCAGGAGACCTGAAACAAGTACGATCACTTCCGCAGAGAAAAAACCGGATTGCCCGATTGATATAAAACTGAAGATCACAGAAGATATGGTGGTAATAATCCCCGCATTTCCCAGGAACATCAGGATGGTAACTATCTTTCTTCTTACCGGGTTATTCACCACCAACTCCGATTCATTGGTGGTAAATCCCACTCCCATAAAAGCAGAACGGGCCTGGAACTTTGCGGTCTCCCTTGACAGACCTGTATGGATAAAGGCCAGAGCCCCTATTCTTGTTGTCAGGACCGAGAGGGTAATGATCACCAAAAGAGAAATAATTCCTGTCATATCAGCAGCTTTGGTTATCCTATTCTAAGATACCAAGAAATTCACAGAATGATCGCATAGGAACAGCTTAGCTCGGCAGGAGCTTTTATTTTCAGAAACAAAAAAAAGCTGACCGTAATTCGGCCAGCCTCTCGAACCAATTAATAACTAATTAAACTAATCCGAAATTTCTTTATGAATGGCAGCAACAGTAGATTTGTTGTTGACCCCCAGCCCCTCCTGTTGATGGACCAGCACGCCATCCTCATCAAATACACTAATAATATTGGAGTGTGAAAAATCAATTGGGGAGATCTTCTTATAGCTTACCGCCAGTACTGCCGCGAATTCCCGGGTTGCTTCAGGAGTACCGCGAAGGAATAGCCAATGGTCATCTTCCATCAGATTCTCTTTTGAGAACTCTTTAAGCCGTTGTGGGGTATCGGTCTCGGGATCGATACTCACCATAATGAATTTCACCTTATCCAGATCCTTTTTGGTCACCTGTTTTTCGATCCCTCTCATATCGGCTACCAAACGTGGGCAAGCTGCCTTACAGGAGGTGTAGATCATGACCATCACCAGTACATTCCCCCGCAGGTCTTCCAGCTGAATGTCCTCCCCGTTCTGGGTGGTCCAGGTCGCAGGTAAATGATACACTGAGAGATCTGGCAATTCCCGGTCTTCTGTCGTTACACTGCCTGAAGCGATCATTTTTTCCTGCAGGTCTTCCTGTTGGTTTTCTTCGCCGGAACCGCAGCCTGTAAATAAAACCACGAGCAGGGCTGGAATGAATAGCTTTTTCATCTTATTTCGTTTTTATAGGTTTTCAGGAGCCACATCGGCCACACACCTGAATCCCAGGTTCTTTATGGCATATTTCGCTTTCACGCTTCCTCTAAAAGCGTAGCGCATAAATGCCGCATAGTTCATAAGGTCTGTCGCGCCTACCGCAGCGGCCCCACAGAAGAGGTTATTATCCCCTGTCCTGTCTTTACGGGACTCCCCCGAAATGAGGACCGAGTTGAAATCCAGGGTCCATTCCCAAACGAGCCCGTGAAGGTCATAAACACCCCAATAGTTCTTAAAGGTCTTCCCGATGGTCTTTTTGTAGGTATTAGGGGTCTCGTACCAGCTTAGAATGAACTTATTATAGGTCTTTTCTTCCCTGGCATCGGGCTGCACTTCATCAGCCATGGCGGCATACTCCCACTCATCTACCGTAGGCAGTCTTTTTCCCTGGCACTCACAGTAATTCTTCGCCGCATACCAGGAAACATTCGTAACAGGGGAATCAGGCAATTGATCTGCACTCAAAGATTCATCCCCGGTCCATTCCCGGAGGTAATTCTCATCAGCAAATAACTTCTTTATTTCAGAACGTTTCCATCGCGGATTCTTTTTTACAAATTCCAGGAACTCGGCATTGGTCACGGGATAAACATCCATATAAAAATCATTTATCCTTACTTCTGCTTTAGTGCCGTACAACGGAATGAATTCCCCGCCGTCAATTTTGACCATGGAACCAGACTGGCCAAATGCCTGGCTCTGCATCAATATGGAGAAACATATGGCCAATCTGATTATAGTCTTCATTTTACCGGTCGATTTAAGGTTACTTTCTGGATTTAACCATCTCTGTGGTCACTTCGGTTTTATTGTTATCCCAGTTGTTATAGATGTAGGTTAACACGCTGGCGATATCTTCATCTGAAATGTTTTGTTTTGGCATCATGCTGTTATACACATTCCCGTTCACTTCGATCTCTCCCGATAATCCGAATTTTACGGCATCGATGGCACGGTGCGGATCGGCATTCAGCCAGTCTGAAGCTGCGACCGGAGGAAAGGCATTTGGCACTCCCTGTCCCGTCGCCTGGTGGCAGGCCATACAGTTTTGGTTGTATACTGTTTTCCCCCGCTCCATTTTTTCCTCAAAGGAAGCTTCGTTTATAGGGGCATCATCATTTTGAGCCACTGCATTTTCAGAAGATACTGTAGTACCGGGGTTATAAATGCCCTCGCTGGTCCTTCCGGCAAATACTTTTTCATTTTCCTCTCCTTCTACCTGGAGGATTCCCAGTGCTCCTTTATTGAAAGCCCTAAAGATAGAGTGATCAACTAGAACCAGGTCTCCCGGAACTTCCACCTTAAATTCAACGATGGCCGCACCACCGGCAGGAATGAGGGTAGTTTGTACATTCTCATTTATAGTGGTTCCACCTTCCGGATAAACTTTATCAAAGATCTCCCCGATCACGTGGAAAGACGACACCAGGTTAGGCCCTCCGTTACCTACGAACAATCTTACCGTCTCCCCCACTTTTGCATGCAGGGCATTATCGCCTGTAAGACCTCCTACTTTACCATTGAACACGACATAATCAGCATCTTCATCAATGGCTTTATTCATATCAAAAGCCTGGAAACCTCTTTCCCCGTATTCCCCTTCTGTATAAAAATCGCCCTGCATGACGTAATATTCACGGTCTACAGGAGGAAGGCCACCTTCCGGCTCGACCAGGATCAGGCCATACATTCCATTGGCAATATGCATTCCCACAGGAGCAGTCGCACAGTGATACACATAAAGCCCGGGGTTCATAGTCTTGAAATTAAAAGTCGCCTGGTGACCGGGAGCAACATAAGAAGACTCGGCACCCCCACCAGGACCGGTAACTGCATGCAAGTCTATGTTATGTGGCAATTTACTGTCGGGGTGATTTTTGAAGTGGAATTCGATCTCATCCCCTACCCGGGTACGGATAAAGCTACCAGGCACCGACCCGTCGAAGGTCCAGTAGTTATAAGTTACCCCATCTGCCATTTCCATTTCTTTCTCCACAACTTCCATATTGACGATCAATTTGGTAGCCGCTCTTTTTCCCACGGGGCGTGGCACCATGGGAGGGGCTGTCATTTCTGCTTCACTTTCCCCGTAAACTTTCATTTGCTCCGGATTCTCCTTTGCAGCCACGGCTTTTTCACAGGAAGAGAAAGCGCCCAACAACAGGGCTGCCAAAAAGAAGAGATAAACGGACCATTTTGTAGATTTCTTTGGATTTTTCATGATCAAATATTTAGTGCATTACTATTTCAGACACAAATGTCCTAAATAAGATCGCCTAATTGTATGACCCTAATCATATACTACTGAACTTTTTATCAAATTCTGCTTTTTCTTCGAAATCTGATCTTGATCATATTTATACAAAACCCTTCCTGCTAGATTTGCGCCCTAATTAAATAGGTATGAGCGTAATCTATTTACTACTTACGATAAGTATTATCGTGGCGGTACTCTTCTTCGTTGTTTTTATCCTCGCCGTAAGGACCGGGCAGTTCGACGATGACTATACCCCTGCGGTACGTATGTTATTTGAGGATGAGCTTGTAAAAGAGAAAGACACAAAACCAGTAAAAATTAACAAAGACAAATTAAATTAGTATGGAATTGCAACAGTTCTATTACGATAACAAAATCGTAAAAAACTTCATCTATGCTACGCTTTTATGGGGTGTAGTTGGTATGTCAGTCGGGCTATTATTAGCTTTCATGTTCTTGTTTCCCAACATCACCGATGGAATTTCCTGGTTGAGTTTTGGCCGTCTGCGCCCATTGCACACCAATGCGGTGATCTTTGCCTTTGTAGGTAATGCCATATTTGCAGGGGTCTATTATTCCACTCAGCGTTTGCTTAAAGCCAGGATGTACAGTGATATCCTGAGCAAGATCAATTTTTGGGGATGGCAGATAATTATCATTGGAGCCGCCATTACGCTACCACTGGGTTATACCAGTTCAAAAGAGTACGCAGAGTTGGAATGGCCTTTTGATATTGCTATAGCTGTGGTGTGGGTGGTTTTTGGATGGAATCTTATCGCTACAATTTTCAAAAGAAGACAGCGGCATCTTTACGTTGCCATCTGGTTTTACATAGCCACCTTCGTTACGGTGGCAGTTTTACATATCTTCAACAGTTTGGCCCTGCCGGTAGGATTGTTCAAGAGTTACTCTGCGTATGCCGGAGTGCAGGATGCACTCGTTCAATGGTGGTACGGGCACAATGCCGTGGCCTTCTTTCTTACCACTCCTTTCCTGGGGCTTATGTACTATTTTGTACCCAAGGCCGCGAACAGACCGGTTTATTCCTATAAATTGTCTATCATCCACTTCTGGTCCCTGATCTTTATCTACATATGGGCAGGACCACACCATTTATTATATTCCTCTTTACCAGACTGGGCCCAAAACCTTGGAGTAGCCTTTTCTGTCATGTTATTGATGCCATCCTGGGGTGGTATGATCAATGGTTTGTTAACGCTTCGTGGGGCCTGGGACAAAGTAAAGGCAGATCCTGTACTTAAATTCATGGTAGTAGCCATAACCGGATACGGGATGGCCACCTTTGAGGGTCCCATGCTCTCCCTCAAAAATGTGAATGCCATTGCGCATTTTACAGACTGGGTGATCGCACACGTTCATGTTGGGGCACTCGCCTGGAATGGATTCCTTACCTTCGGGATGGTCTACTGGCTGGTACCCCGTATGTTCAAAACCAGGTTGTTCTCTGTGAGGCTCGCCAATGCTCATTTCTGGGCAGGGACACTGGGTATAATCATGTACGCCCTGCCTATGTATGTAGCAGGTTTTGTACAGGCTTCCATGTGGAAACAATTCAATCCAGACGGCACCCTTCTCTACGGAAATTTTCTGGAAACCGTCACCGAGATCATTCCAATGTACTGGATGCGCGCCATTGGAGGAAGCATGTATATCTTCGGGATGTTCATCATGCTATATAATATTTATAAGACGATAAAAGCTGGTTCTGAAGTGAGTGATGAACTTGCTGAGGCCGCTCCGCTTCAAAAGATAAGCAAGAGACGCCTGGCGGGGGAAGGTTTCCACACCTGGCTGGAGCGCAAACCGGGACAACTTACCATACTTGCCACTATTGCGATCCTTATAGGAGGAATTATCCAGATCGTACCCACGCTTTTGGTAAAATCAAACATCCCCACCATTACAAGTGTAAAACCATATACCCCGCTGGAGCTGGAAGGAAGGGATATCTATATAAGGGAAGGTTGTGTCTCCTGTCATTCACAGATGGTAAGGCCTTTCCGCAGCGAGGTAGAACGCTACGGGGAGTATTCCAAAGCCGGGGAATACGTATACGACCACCCATTCCTATGGGGTAGTAAACGAACCGGCCCAGACCTTATGAGGATTGGAGGAAAATATTCAGACAACTGGCACTTTAACCATATGTATGATCCTCAAAGCACTTCTGCAGGCTCTATTATGCCCGGTTATAAATGGCTTATCACAGATGAGCATGATCGCAGTGCGACAGAGGCTAAAATGAAAACCATGATAAAACTCGGGGTGCCGTATACCGAAGAGGAGATTGCCAATGCCCAGCTTTCCATGGAAGAACAGGCCAGCCAGATCCAGCAAAACCTTTATAACGATCCCGATTTTGTGAGGACCTATGAGGCAGATAAACAATATGCCGAGGAGAACGGTCTTGATTTCATTGAGATGAAGGATCGTGAGATCGTGGCGCTTATTGCTTACATGCAGCGACTGGGTACCGATATTAAAATAAAAGAACCGGAAACTTCAACAACTTCAAATTAACCATCATGCTGAAATTTATAAAAGGACACATGGAGACCATCGCCGGGGTAGAGCTCTACCCCATCCTCTCCCTGCTTATCTTCTTCCTGTTTTTTGTAGCCCTTTTCTGGTGGGTGTTCACTGCCAAAAAAGATTACATCCAGCGTATGGAAGAAATCCCTTTAGAACCTGAAAACGAAACTTCATTATGAGACATCTAATTCCTGCCTGGCTAAGAATAGCTGCCATCTTTTTAATTATTGTTGGTCTAACCGAATACTTTGTTGACTCAGGCAACATCCTGGCCATTATAGAATATCCCATCCTTCAGCTGGGTTTACTGGTCGTGCTTTTATTCCTCATCGCTGCTGAAGTGATCATTGGCGCAATAGAACAGGTGATGTTTAAAACCCTTTCTCCCGAAGCCAAAGAACGATACATGGCTGCCCGTGAGAAAAGGATGCATAAGTATGACCTGAAGGAGCTCTACCGAAAAATGATGGGAACCAGGCCTATTTCTGAAGAAGGGGAACTCGAACTGGATCACAACTATGACGGCATAAAAGAGCTGGACAACAAACTCCCACCATGGTGGCTTTATTCCTTCTATGCTTCCATCATCTTTGCTGCCGGGTACATGGCCTATTATCACATCCTGGACGGGGACAGCCAGACCATGGAATTTGAACGCGAAATGGCTGCCGCCAAGATCGCCGTGGAAGAGTATAAAAAGAATGCTCCAGACCTGGTCGATGCCGAAAGTGCCGTAATGTTGACAGATGCAGGGGACCTGGAAAAAGGGGCCGCGATCTATCAAACAAACTGTATGGCCTGTCATGCCGCAGACGGGGGAGGAGGAATTGGTCCAAACCTCGTAGACGACCACTGGATCCTTGGGGGAGGGATCAAAAATATCTTCCACACTATTAGTGAGGGCGGGCGCTCAGGAAAAGGGATGGTCGCCTGGAAATCCACACTTAAACCAACCGAAATTCAGCAGGTCTCCAGCTATATCATGAGCCTGCAGGGAAGTTCTCCCGCAAATCCTAAAGAAGCCGAAGGAGAGATCTGGACTGAGTAATAGTTTGCAGAAGGCACAGCTAAATAAGAGACGATTAAATTGGAAACGGCACAAAATTACAGGGACAGAATAGGTACAATGGACGACCGGGGAAAAAGAGCCTGGGTCTATCCAAAGAAACCCAGCGGCAGGTTCCACACCTACCGCACCTGGTTCACCTATTTCCTGCTTGTTTTTCTTATTGCCGGTCCTTTTATCCATATCAATGGAAACCAATTTATGTTGTTTAATGTTCTGGGGCGGGAATTCCATATATTCGGGTTCACTTTCTGGCCCCAGGATTTTTACATAGGGGTATCTGCCATGATCGTGGGTATTTTATTCATCACCTTGTTCACCGCCGCCTTTGGAAGGATCTTTTGCGGGTGGATCTGCCCCCAAACCATTTTTATGGAAATGGTGTTCAGAAAGATCGAATACTGGACCGAAGGGGATCGCGGAGCACAAATTCGCCTGGACAAACAGGTATGGAATGCCGAAAAAATAAGAAAGAAAGGGATTAAATGGTTTCTTTTCTTCCTCATATCCTTTGGTATTGCCAATGTGTTCCTGGCCTACCTTGTTGGCAGCAAAAAACTCCTGCAGTACGTCACAGAAGGACCTTTTGAAAACCTCAGCACTTTCACGGCCATCCTGATCTTTACAGCGGTGTTCTATTTTATCTTCGCCTGGTTCAGGGAACAGGTCTGTACCATTGCCTGTCCCTACGGCCGGCTTCAAAGTGTGCTCCTGGATAAGAAATCTGTAGTAGTCGCCTATAACAACAAGCGCGGCGAGCGGGAAAAGGGAAGATCAAAATTCAGAAAGAATGAAAACCGGCAGGAGCTGGGAAAAGGCGATTGTATAGAATGCTCCCAGTGTGTACAGGTCTGCCCTACCGGGATCGATATTAGAAATGGGACCCAGCTGGAGTGCATTAATTGCACCGCATGTATCGACGCCTGTGATGCGATGATGGAAAAAGTGGATCTACCCAAAGGTCTTATAGGCTACTATTCTGAGGAGAACATTGAGAAGGAAGAGGGGTTCTCCTTCAACCCCAGGATGAAAGGATTTGCAGCCATCCTGGTGGTCCTGGTGGGTCTGCTCTCAGGAATGCTCTTTTTGAGAAGCGATTTGGACGCAACCGTCCTAAGGTTACCGGGACAGCTCTATGAAACAAAGGCTGAAAACATGATCAGCAATGTATATACCTTCAAGCTGATCAATAAGACAACTGCCGATTTTGAAGATATCCATTTCCGATTGTTATCCCATGACGGGAAAATTGAATCGGTAACGCATAAGAACATACAGGTACCCGGAAAAGGCCTGGCCGAAGGGACTTTATTTATAGAAATAAACCGGGCGGTGCTTAACGGGGAAAAGAATAATGTGGAAATAGGCATCTACAGCGGGAATACCCTGCTCGAAATAACGAAAACAAATTTCATGGGACCCAGAAGTTTCAGGTGATATTAATAGCAAAAATATGGTTTTACAAAACATACTCCTGGAATTGGAAATGGCTAAGGCCCCTGTAGGAAAGATGCTACGCAAAGGAACAGATTTTCATGTGCTGGGCATTGGTTTTAAGAAGCATATGATCCTTCCCGAACACAAATCCAGCCTTCCCGCCAAACTCGTAGTGATCCAGGGAGAAGTAGTCTATAACAGTGATGCCGGTCCTTTGATCCTTGGTCTTTATGATGAACATGAGATCCAGGTGGACCAACTGCACTGGATAAAAGCGAATGAGGACAGTATGATCATAGTTGTCAAAGGAGTCTAAACAAGATTGAAAAAGGTTTCATAACAATAGATAATTAAAAGAAGATGAAGATGAAAATATCATGGGGCACATCTATAGTACTGGCAATTGCAGGTTTTATGACCTTCATCCTGTACTTTGTAATAACAATGAGCACAGATAAAGCTTACAGCCACGACCTGGTAACAGAAGAATATTACAAACAGGAACTGGCGTTCCAGCACCAGCAGGAAAAACAAAAAAACGCACAAAATCTGGTGGAGGATATCCACACCGAAAAAATAGAGGAGGGACTGCTGATAGTCTTTCCTGCTGATCTTGATTATTCTAAAATAGAAGGAAAAATGTTCCTGTACCGGCCGTCAAACAAGCAACTGGATTATGAAATGCCTATTTCATTATCCTCTCATCAATTGCTCGTACCTGATAAGAACTTGTTAGGCGGTCGATGGAACATTGAGATCACCTGGAGTTATGACGGGCAGGATTACTTCTATAAAAAAGAATTTCTCTACTAGATGTTACTTTCAGCTCTCTTATTGGGTTTACTGGGAAGTTTTCACTGCGTGGGTATGTGCGGCCCAATCGCCTTTATGTTGCCCGTTTCCAGGGACAGTAAACTAAAGAAATTTGCACAGGTATTGTTATACCACTCCGGCCGACTCCTGGCTTACAGTCTTATTGGCCTTGTCTTTGGAATGCTGGGAAAAAGCCTCAACCTTTTTGGATTGCAGCAATACCTCTCGATCACCACTGGGGTCATCATGATAGCTGTGGTTAGTTTGCCCTCTCAAAAATTCAGGAAATACAATTTTACTGCACCACTCACCCTATTCATCGGGAAAATTAAATCTTCTCTGGGTGCTGCTTTAAAGAAAAAAACGCCCGACACTTTTTTCACCATAGGATTCTTAAACGGCTTTCTACCCTGCGGGCTGGTTTATATGGCTGTTTTTGGTGCCGTGGCTTTGGGAAGCGTGGGAGAAGGTAGCCTGTATATGCTTCTGTTTGGAGTGGGAACCATCCCTTTAATGACTTCGGCTGTTTATTTTAGTGGCCTGCTTACTCACTTTATGCGTAAAAGGATTAGGCAGGTGATCCCCGTATTCGTGGTGGCCATTGGCCTTCTCTTCATCTTACGTGGCCTCGGCCTGGGAATCCCTTACCTTTCCCCTGCCCCGGTGACCCATATGGTTTCTACAGGCATCAACTGTCACTGATTTCATGTTCTACCTTTTTTTTTATTACATTTATCTTTCAATACGGATAAATATATCCGATTATGGTCAGGGTAAAGCAATTATGACTGCTTTTTAAAGGATTACCCGGGAAAATATGACCAGGATCACCTCCCCCTATACATTTATAAAAAAAGAATCGGCTCAAAGTACTTATTACCAGCTCTTTATAGTAGTAGATACCGAAAAGAGAACAATAGCACCTCCCTCCAGAACAATTATAATAAAAGCTGACCGCGGTCATACCCTAAACCTCATTTGTACCCCATCTTTGTATCAAATTAATAACAGAAATAAAAACAGGAATTATGAAGACAATAAAGAACACATGGATGGTAGTCGGGAGCTTTTTAGTGATGTTTTTGGCAGCACAGATTGGCTGGAGTCAAACATACAATGTGAATAATGCCGCCTCCAAAATGACAATAGAAGGAACCTCTAATATTCATGACTGGGAAGTAGACGCAAAAGAATTTCAGGGCAACCTGCAGGCCGAGATGAAAGACGGACAGCTGGTAGAAATTAAAAAACTGGATTTCGCCGTGGTTGCAGAAAGCATGAAAAGTGGTAAGAGCGGGATGGATAAAAACATGTATAAAGCCCTTAACACTAATAAAGTAAAAAGGATCACCTATCAACTGGAATCTGTGAAGAACATTGATTGTATATCCAGTAATGAATGCAAGGTAAACACCCGCGGCTATCTTAGTATCGCCGGAACCAAAAAACCGGTTGACCTGGTATTCGATGCAAAAGTTTCAGGAGACAGGATCACGCTTTCAGGAGACAAAACAATAAATATGACCCAATTCAATGTAGACCCTCCAACAGCCATGTTCGGGACCATTACTACAGGAGATGAGGTGAAAATTAATTTCCAGACAGTATTTACCAAATAATAACAAACAAAAATCAAACAAGAACTATCAATTTTAAAAATCATCCAAATGAAAAATTTAATTAAATATTCGGGAATTGCCCTTTTGATGGCCGTAGGCGCACAGACTCAGGCACAAGAGGTGCCGGCACAGGACCTTGGAAAAACCCTATGGGACAGGAACATACCTAATTTTAGGCAGCCAGACCAGCGTGGTATCAATAACTTTGAAGCTCCAAAAGACACCCTTACGTATTTTGACGGGGTTCAGGTACGGGTAGGTGGTGCCTCCACCATACAATTACAGGGCTTAACTCAGGAGAATGCTTCAGGTGCACCTGCACTTCACGAACTGGGAACCAACTTCAACCTGGCTACCGCAAACCTTGATCTTGACGTTCTTTTAGCTCCGGGAATGAGAATGCACTTGAGAACCTATCTTTCTTCTTTACACCACACCGAAGCATATGTAAAAGGCGGGTATATTCAAATAGATGGTCTTGAGTGGATAAGCGAAGATCTGGCCGGTGTTATGGATAACTGGAGAGTGAAAATCGGACATATGGAGAACAACTATGGTGATGCTCACTTTAGAAGAACCGATAACGCAATGGCCCTTTACAACCCATTTGTAGGTAATTATTTAATGGACAGCTTTACTACTGAAGTTGGTGCAGAGGTTTACTACTTTAACGGTCCGTGGTTAGCTATGGCAGGTTTTACCAACAGTACTATCAACCAAAGTTCCCTGGAATCTGACAGAGATCCTTCATACCTTGCAAAAATAGGCTTTGACCAGCAATTTACTGAAGATTTTAGATTTAGACTTACTGGATCTGTATTTCACTCTAACTTTAGACCTATGTCCTCACGAGGAAGCACACAATATCTTTACAGCGGTGACCGCGCAGGAACAAGATACTATAATGTAATGCAGGGAAATGCTGAAGGAGTTCGTTACGACACCGACTTTAGAGCAGGTAGAATTAACCCGAACTTTGGAGAAGAACTGACTGCTTTCATGATCAACCCATTCATCAAGGTAGGCGGATTGGAGTTCTTTGGACTCTATGAAAATGCATCAGGAGATAATGACGAGACCTGGAACCATTATTCAGGTGAGCTTATCTACCGCTTTGGTCAAGACGAAGATTTCTACTTAGGTACACGTTACAATACTGCGAGCAATGATGATGTTTCTGTCAACCGTTTCAATGTAGGTGGCGGATGGTTCATGACCAAAAACGTTCTTGCAAAAGTTGAGTATGTAAACCAGCAGTATAATGACTATCCTGCAGGAACCTACCGTGACGACGCCAAATTCAACGGCTTTAACATTGAAGCGGTAATCAGCTTCTAAGGAAAATAAAGTTTGTTTGAACTAGCCCGAAAATGGGGGAACCGAAATTCCCCCATTTTTTATTAATAAAAAATTGAGTTATGAAAAAGTTTAAGCTGGTTGCTATGTTACTATTCTTTGGTGCATTCACGAATGCACAAAACGGGTTTCATAACAAAACCATAGAGGTTCTACCTCAAAGCACGTTGACCATTGTTGGGGACACCAACATCAATTCCTTTGAATGTGGCTTTGATACCGTTCACCTTAAGGAGACTCAAAATATCTCCTATTCCAAAGAGGATTCTGTTCTCCATTTCAAAGATGGCATTCTGTCCCTCGAGACCCGCGGATTTGATTGTGGCAACAAAGGGATCAATAAAGATTTTCATGGCCTGGTAAAGACCAGGGAACATCCCCAGATCCTTCTGGAACTCAACAGGATCGAATTAAGCTCTCCCTCTAAAGGAATTGCCAATGTATGTATAACCATTGCCGGTATACAGAATTTCTATGATGTGCCGGTAAGCATAACCAATGGTAACATCTCCCGCTTTAAAGGTAAAATGGAGCTGGATATTAAAGATTATAACCTGGAGGCTCCAACCAAACTTTTTGGAGCTATCGTGGTAAAAGACGAAATTGAAATAGATTTTGATCTTAAAGTCAAAAAATAAAAAATTACGGAAATGAAAATCACAACAGCTGCAGAAGCAGTTTCTATAGTAAAAACCGGCGACCGTGTATTTTTTCAGGGTGCGGCAATGACTCCCAACGTATTGATCGAGGCACTCTGTGACCACTACCGTGAAGTCAAAGATGTGGAGATCTTTCATATACATACTGAAGGACCTGCCAGATATACCGCTCCCCCATACCATGATTCCTTTAGGGTCAACAGTTGTTTTGCCTCCGGTAATGTTCGGGAAACCATAAACTCCCCTTATGGTGCTTACATCCCGATATTTCTGAGTGAGATACACCTGTTGTTCAGGAGAAATATCCTTCCGCTTGATGTGGCTTTCATACAGGTTTCCCCACCAGATAAGCATGGATATTGCTCCCTCGGGGTCTCTGTGGACATCACGCTCCCCGCAATACAAACCGCCAAAAAAGTCATTGCCCAGATCAACCCAAATGTACCCCGAACCCATGGAGACGGAATTATCCATGTAAGCAGGATAGACGCCGCAACAGAAACAGATCTTCCCATCATTTCCCATGGCATTTCAACTCCCACAGAAATTGAAAAGAAAATAGGGAAGCATGTTGCAGAATTGATTGATGACGGGGCTACACTACAAATGGGAATAGGAGGTATTCCCAATGTGGTGCTGAATAATTTGATGAACCATAAAAGGCTTGGGATCCATACCGAGATGTTTTCTGATGGCATATTACCGCTGGTTGAAAAAGGGATCATTACCGGGGAAGAGAAAGAGATCAAAACAGGAAAGATCGTTACCTGTTTTGCCCTGGGATCACCCAAGCTTTATGACTTTATAGATGACAATCCAATCGTTCATTTTAAGGAAGCAGCCTATACCAATGATACAGCCATCATTCGTCAAAATCCGAAGGTAACCGCTATTAACTCTGCCATTGAGATCGATCTCACAGGTCAGGTTTGTGCAGATACTATTGGGAAATATCAATATTCGGGAGTAGGCGGCCAGATGGATTTTATACGGGGTGCAGCCCTCTCTGAAGGCGGCAAAGCCATTATAGCCATGCCATCCATTACCAGTAAAGGCTTATCCAAGATCGTCCCTACTCTTAAAGAGGGTGCCGGTGTCACCACTACCCGGGCACATGTACATTATATCGCAACAGAATATGGGGTGGTCGACCTGTATGGCAGGAATCTTAAACAGCGTGCTAACGCCCTCATCTCCATTGCCCACCCAGATCACCGGGAAGAACTGGAGAAGGAGGCTTTCCTAAGGCTCAATAAGGCACGATAGAGAAAGAAAAAACAGTCTTAAATCTTTATAAGGCCTCTTCCTTTCGTCTTATTTTTAATATCTTTAAATAGTTGTGTTCAACTATAGGCGATAATTGACCGGAGAACATGAAAACCGCACTGCTTTTATTTCTA
The DNA here is from genome assembly GCA_041642215.1 of Salinimicrobium sp. Classification (GTDB taxonomy): domain Bacteria; phylum Bacteroidota; class Bacteroidia; order Flavobacteriales; family Flavobacteriaceae; genus Salinimicrobium. Next base: position 20,364 of record JBEPWW010000005.1, read on the forward strand.
ATGATGATAACCCTGCCGATTCGGGCACAGGAATATCAGGATGTAAAATATATTGATATCCTCCCGCAAAGCCATATACTCGTTAGAGGAGATGCCAAGGTCACCAGGTTCACCTGTGAGTTTGATCTGGAACATCTTAAAGCTCCAACAGCTGTTCAATACCACAGGGGAAACTCCAGGATCATTTTCAATGACACAGAACTCCTCTTAGAGAACAGAGGTTTTGACTGTGGAAACCGGAATCGAAACGAAGATTTCCACGAAATGGTTCAGACCGAACAGCATCCCCATATGAAACTTGAACTAAAGGAAGTGAATTTTGAAAGTGATTCAAAGGTTATCGCCACCGCAGGCATTACAATAGCCGGAGAAGAGAATATATATCGCATCCCTGTTAGAATAACACCCGGGGAAACTCCCCGGTTTCAGGGAACATTTCAGGTAAACATCAGGGACTTTGGCCTGGAGCCTATTAAAAAGATACTGGGTCTCATTGT
>JBEPWW010000006.1:0-19187 GCA_041642215.1 Salinimicrobium sp.
CGGTGAGGTGAAAAAAATAATAAAGGTTATTAGCGAATAATAAACCCGCAAAAATTACTGAACATGAGTAAAGTAGGAGTTATAATGGGCAGCACCAGCGACTTGCCGGTGATGCAGGAAGCCATCGATATTTTAGAAGAGTTTGGTCTTGAGGTGGAAGTTGACATTGTATCAGCCCACCGTACTCCCGAAAAGCTGTTTGACTATGGTAAAAATGCCCATACCCGGGGAATTAAGGTGATTATTGCAGGCGCCGGGGGTGCGGCGCATTTGCCCGGTATGGTTGCCTCCCTCTCCCCCCTCCCCGTAATAGGCGTACCGGTTAAATCCAGCAACTCTATCGATGGATGGGACTCTGTCCTCTCCATTCTCCAAATGCCCGGAGGGGTACCTGTGGCGACTGTGGCTTTAAACGGCGCGAAAAATGCCGGCATCCTCGCCGCACAGATCCTGGGAAGTGCAGATAACGATATTCTTTTAAAGATCCTGGCCTACAAAGACAGCCTGAAAGAGAAGGTAATGGAGGGCGCAAAAAAAGTAAAGAAATAAAAAAAGCCACGTATTACACGTGGCTTAAGTAGCATTTTAATCGTTTAATAGTATTTATTAACCATTCTAAATATATTAATCAAAAACCTAAAAGCTACTATTTCAAATCTTTTAAATCCTTCAACAAGAAGTTTAAAATTAAGTAAAAAAGTTTAATCGGCCGACTTTTTACTACAAAAAAAAGTTAAAAAGTCTCTTTTAAGTTAAAATCTTACAAAAATGATCCAATCCAATCCTCTTTTAGAATCCTTTGATACCGCACCTTTTTCACGTATAAAACCAGAACATTATAAACCGGCCATCGAAGAGGCTATTCGGGTAGCCCATATGGAGATAGACAGGATCACTTCCTCCCCGGTTAGTCCGAATTTCAAAAATACCATAGAGGAACTGGAGTTTGCTGGAAGTCAGCTGGACAGGATCACCAGCATTTTCTTCAACCTGAATTCAGCTGAGACCAATGATGAGATCCAGCGTCTGGCCCAGGAGATCTCTCCCGTGCTAACAGATTTTAAAAATGACGTTATCCAAAACCCGGAGCTGTTTGAAAGGGTAAAACAGGTCTATGACCATAAAGACAGCCTGCAGCTTTCTGTGGAGCAGGTCACCCTTCTGGATAAGAAATATAAAATGTTTACCCGCAACGGTGCCAATTTAAAGGCAGATCAAAAGCAGCAACTAAGGGAACTGGATAAAAAACTGGCTTCCCTGAGCCTTAAATTCGGAGAGAACGTCCTGGCTGAAACAAACCGCTATGAACTTCATCTCACAAAAGAAGAGGATCTGGAAGGGCTACCAAAGGGGGTTATTAGCGCCGCAAGAATGATTGCGAAGTCAAAAAATAAAGAAGGCTGGATCTTTAATCTGCACTACCCCAGCTACATTCCTTTCATGAAATATTCAAAAAAGAGGAATTTAAGAAAGGAACTGGGAATCGCTTTTGGGGCCAAAGGTTTCCATAATGATGAACTGGATAACCAGGAGAATGTCCTGCAGATCGTGAAGCTAAGGCATCAAAAAGTGAACCTGCTGGGTTTTCCCACCTACGCCCATTTTATTTTGGAAGAGCGTATGGCCGAAAACCCCGAAAAAGTCACCTCCTTTATGCAGGAACTGCTGGAAAAGGCTAAACCCGCCGCTGAAAAGGAATTTGATGAACTAGAGGCTTTTGCCAGAGACCTGGATGGTATTGACCGGCTTGAGAAATGGGACGGTGGTTACTACAGCGAAAAGTTGAAGCAAAAACTTTTCGACCTGGATGACGAACTTTTAAAGCCATATTTCGAACTTAACAATGTAATTGAAGGCGTATTTCTTATTGCAGAAAAATTATACGGACTCAAATTCAGGGAAGTATTTGATGTAGACACGTATCACAAAGAGGTAAAGACCTACCGGGTCACCGATGAGGATGACCGGGAGATCTCCCTCTTTTACGCCGACTTCTTTCCCAGGGAAGGAAAAAGAGGCGGCGCCTGGATGACGGTCTACAAGCCCCAGCACAAAAAAGATGAAAAAGACGAACGCCCTCACATCTCCATTGTTTGTAATTTCACGAAACCCACAGAAGAAGAGCCTTCCCTCCTAACCTTCAATGAAGTCACCACGCTATTCCATGAGTTTGGACATGCTCTGCATGGAATGTTGGCTGATACCGAGTATCCAAGTCTTTCGGGCACCAGTGTGTTTTGGGACTTTGTGGAACTCCCAAGTCAGATGCTTGAAAACTGGTGTTACGAAAAAGAAGCCCTACAATTATTTGCAAAACATTATAAAACAGGAAAAGTCATTCCAGATGACCTAATACAAAAGATCAAGGATTCAGCAACCTTCCACGAAGGTATGGCCACTTTACGGCAGCTGAGCTTTGGGATGCTGGACATGAGATGGCATGGCATGAATCCCACTTCCATCACAGACGTCAAAGCACATGAAGAAGAAGCTTTTGGGCCCACCAAATTATATCCCGAAGTGCCTGAAAATTGCATGAGCACATCATTCTCTCATATTTTCCAGGGAGGATATGCCGCGGGATATTATTCGTATAAATGGGCTGAGGTTCTGGATGCCGACACCTTTGAGTACTTTCAGGAAAGCGGCATTTTTGACCGGGAAACCGCAAAGAAATTCCGTGAGAATATCCTGGCTAAAGGGGGAACTGAACATCCTTTGACCCTTTACAAACGCTTCAGAGGACAGGAGGCGCGGCCTGAGGCATTATTGCGCAGAGCAGGACTGATCGAAAAAAAGTAGTGCGACATATATCTGCCTCCAATTCAGAAGAAGAAAACCTGCTTTTATTCAGGCCAAATTACCTGCGACGAATCTAAGGAGAGGGAGGATTTAACCCGATTTCTTTTGCTATTTTTGAAGGAACAATTATTTTTAAAATGGCAACCAACCATCTTGACCCTGAAAAATGGGTTGATCGATATGCTGATTACCTGTTCAATTACACTATCGTACGTGTAAATGACCGGGAGGTTGCCAACGACATTGTTTCTGAAACCTTCCTGGCCGGGCTTACTGCCATAAAAAATTTTAAAGGGGAGGCGTCAGAAAGGACCTGGCTGGTATCTATTCTAAAAAGAAAGATTGTCGATCACTACCGCCGGATCAATTCCAATAAAGGAAAAGCAGAAGTCAAGATCGAATATCAGGCAGAGGGAACAGAGGGAGAATGGCTGGAAGAACGCGTGGCAGACCTTTCAGACAAAACGGCCGAGGACACCATGGAAAACCGGGAGCTTGGGATAGCCATCCTGGAGTGCCTGGAGCAGCTCAATGAAAAGCAGGCCACCATTTTTAAAATGAAGACCATTGAAGGCATTGACACTGAAACTATCTGTAATGAATTCAATATCACCCCGTCTAACCTGTGGGTGATCATTCACAGGGCCCGTACTGCCCTGGCTGAATGCCTGCAAAAAAACTGGTTTTAAAATGAAAAGTAGAAGCATTTTAAGGATGGATTGTTCTGAAGCTGCAGAGATGTGCAATAAAGCCGAATACAAAGAAGCGGGCTTCCTTGAAAAGCTCAAACTCAAATTTCATTTGTTCGCCTGCAAGAAGTGCAAAAAATACAAACAAAGGAACAGCAGGCTTTCCACTTTACTCCAGAAGGCATCCCTTCATACCTGTACTAACCAGGAAAAGGAAAACTTCAGGAAACAAATGGAGGAAAACAGTAAAAAAGATACCTGAAAAGTATTAGCGCAACGAGCCACAGCAAAGGAATTCCTTCTACCCAAAAGGAGGAGTAGTAGCGCGACTGATCCTTCCCCGCCTCTGCCAGCATCCCTGCGGTAACAAGCGCCACCAGAATCACTGTTGCCAAATACCCTTGCTCCCTATGCTGTAGCATTTCTACCAGAACAAATAAGAGCAAAAGAAGGAACCCAAGCGCTTTTGTTTTCATAATTCCTATCTGCTGGGGAATGGTTTTAAGCGCTACATCGTCATATTTGAGATCCCTGATCTCGAAAGGAAGCAAAAGGACCAGGACAAAAAGGAAACGCTGGAATAATTCCAACCCCACCTGCGATGTGATCGGTAAACTGGCATGGATCACCGGCAAAAGAACACTAACCCCACTCCAGATGCCGGCGATAATATAGACCTTTACCCCACCCACCATTCTTAGATTCCTTTGCCGGCCAAACACCGGTAGAGCGTATAACAACGTGAGAAACCCTAAAAGCATGCTCCATAACAGCACCCAGAAATTGAGCTGCAGGGCAAAATAAGCCAGCGCACCAATACTAACCACAGAAAAAATAAGGATGATCCTGATGTTTTTTGCCAGCCTCCTGTGGTAGGACCTGCCAAAACCGCCGAATTTTATGAAATTATATCCGGCTATTGCCCCAAAAAAAATAAAAAACATAAGGTCTCTATCCCAGGAGATTTGGAATTCAATGAGGGTGATCAAACTGAGGGAGGTGACCGCTAAAGCCACATGAATACTACTGTTTACAAAAAAAGCCAGAACCTTTTCCGCCGATTCCCTCATAATTTATTTATCTGAAATTCTTTCCCGATCCACACCCCTAAAACTTAACAATACTTGCTACCAAAATCCTTAAAAATTAGCCATAAAATATGTAATTTCGCAAGACAAAAACACAACTTTTTCTTAATGAACACAAATTCTTTTGCCCTGCGTCACATAGGTCCTAAAGAGAACGATCTTCAGGACATGCTAAATACGGTTGGTGTGGAATCCATCGACCAGCTTATATATGAAACCCTTCCTGATGATATTCGTTTAAAAAAGGATCTTGAACTGGATCCGGCGATGAGCGAACACGAATATTTAGCTCATAATATTGCCCTGGCTGCCAAAAATAAGGTTTTCAGGACATATATTGGCCTTGGATACCATCAGTCTATAACCCCTCCGGTCATTCAACGTAATATTCTTGAAAACCCGGGATGGTATACGGCCTACACGCCGTACCAGGCAGAAATTGCCCAGGGAAGACTGGAAGCCCTTCTCAATTTCCAGACGGTGATAGCAGATCTTACCGGGATGGAGCTTGCAAATGCATCTCTTTTGGATGAAGGAACCGCTGCAGGAGAAGCGATGACCTTATTATACGCGGCGAGAGACCGGGATCAGAAAAAGAATAATGTTACTAAATTCTTCGTTTCTGAAGAGGTCCTGCCTCAAACCATAGATATTCTAAAAACACGGGCTATCCCACTGGACATTGAACTGGTTATAGGCAACCATGAGGAATTCGATTTTTCAGAAGGTTTCTTCGGTGCTTTCCTTCAGTACCCTGGAAAACTGGGCCAGATATTCGATTACGCCGCCTTCGTTTCACGCGCAAAAGATGCCGGCATTAAAGTGGCTGTTGCCGCAGATTTGCTGAGCCTTGTTAAATTAAGAGCTCCGGGAGAATTTGGAGTAGATGTGGTGGTGGGAACCACCCAGCGCTTTGGAATTCCCCTGGGATACGGAGGACCCCACGCCGCTTTCTTCGCTACCCGTGAAGAATACAAGCGTAACATTCCCGGCCGAATCATTGGTGTTACCAAAGATACCAACGGGGATTTTGCCCTGAGAATGGCACTACAGACCAGAGAGCAGCACATTAAGCGCGATAAAGCGACTTCAAACATCTGTACTGCACAGGTGCTTTTAGCAGTAATGGCGGGGATGTATGCCGTGTACCACGGGCCTAAAGGACTTAAGAACATAGCAGGCAACGTTCATCAATTAGCCTTAACAGTAGAAGAAGGAGTAAAAAAACTAGGATTTCGTCAGTTGAACTCCGCTTATTTTGACACCTTAAGAATTCAGGCACCGGCTGCAAAAGTACGACCTGTCGCAGAGGCTAAAGAAGTGAATTTCTTTTATCCTGCTGAAGATATCGTTGCCATTTCCCTAAATGAAGCCACTAACCTGGACGATGTAAACACCATCCTTTCTATTTTCGCCGAAGTGGCCGGAAAAGAAAAATCTGTAGTTTCAGCTCTATCTCAAGGCAATAAGATCCCTGAGTCGCTGGAGCGCAAGACAGATTTCCTTACTAGTGATGTCTTCAACGCATACCATAGCGAAACAGAGTTAATGAGGTATATCAAAAAGCTGGAGCGCAAGGACCTGTCCCTTAACCACTCTATGATCTCTCTTGGTTCCTGTACCATGAAATTGAATGCGGCAGCAGAAATGCTTCCCATCAGCTATCCTCAATGGGGAAATATTCACCCCTTTGTACCTGTTGAACAGGCAGAAGGATACCAGATCGTTCTAAAAAGACTCGAAGATCAGCTTACAGAGATCACTGGCTTTTCGGGGACTTCCCTACAGCCCAATTCGGGAGCCCAGGGCGAATATGCCGGTCTAATGGCCATACGGGCATATCATGAATCCCGCGGGGACAGCCACAGGAACATTTGCCTTATCCCATCCTCTGCACACGGTACTAATCCCGCATCGGCAGTAATGGCAGGAATGAAAGTAGTGGTAACCAAATCCACTGAAAAAGGAAATATTGATGTAGAAGATCTTAGGGAAAAAGCGATTAAGCACAAGGATAATCTGGCAGCCTTAATGGTCACCTACCCGTCCACCCATGGAGTTTTTGAAGCAGCTATCCTGGAGATCATCCAGATCGTTCATGATAACGGGGGTCAGGTTTATATGGACGGAGCCAACATGAATGCCCAGGTTGGGCTTACCAACCCCGGTATCATAGGAGCTGACGTTTGCCACCTTAACCTGCATAAGACCTTTGCCATCCCTCACGGTGGTGGCGGTCCCGGTGTAGGTCCTATTTGTGTGGCTAAGCACCTGGTGCCTTTCCTTCCTGGTAATCCGGTAGTGAAAACCGGGGGCGAAAAAGCCATCAGCGCAATTTCAGCAGCCCCCTGGGGATCAGCCCTTGTATGCCTTATTTCTTACGGATACATTAAAATGCTGGGAGCCGAAGGTCTTAAACGTTCCACCCAGTTTGCGATCCTTAACGCCAATTACATTAAAGCACGCATTGAAGAGCACTATAAAACCTTGTACAGCGGTGAACGCGGCAGGGCAGCCCATGAAATGATCGTGGACTGTCGCCCATTTAAGGCAAAAGGAATTGAAGTCACTGATATCGCCAAAAGGCTGATCGATTATGGTTTTCATGCACCTACGGTTTCTTTTCCGGTAGCAGGAACCCTGATGATAGAACCTACAGAAAGTGAGAGCAAAGCCGAACTGGACCGTTTCTGTGACGCCCTGATCTCCATAAGAAAAGAAATAGATGAAGCCTCGGAGGATGAGCCCAACAACGTGTTGAAAAATTCCCCTCACACTCTGGCCATGCTTACCTCCAGCACCTGGGACTTCCCATATAGCCGGGAAAAAGCGGCCTATCCGCTGGAGTATATCCGGGATAATAAGTTCTGGCCTTCCATTCGAAGGGTTGATGACGCCTTTGGTGACCGTAATTTGATTTGTACGTGTGCTCCAATTGAGGAATATGTTTAATGTATTAGAAACAATAGAAAAAACCGAGGGAATACATCCTTCGGTTTTTTATTGCAGGTGTTTTTTATATCTTTAACTTATTCTTAACAGAACAGCGAATATCAGGACATATTTAAGAACCTTGCAAAAAAATAGTGTATCCATTATTCATTCCATAAAACTATATTTTTTCCAGGCGATAATTGCAGTTACCGTGATGGTATTTATTAATTTTGAATGGTTTACTCCCATAAAAAAAACACATGAATATTAGAATAACAGGAGTTGGAAGTTTTATTCCCAGCCGCATTGAAAAGAATGCTAATTTCAACAGCCATGAATTCCTGCATGAAGATGGATCGGCGTTCCCTCAATCCAACGAAGTAATTATTGAAAAATTCAAGGCTATTACCGGAATAGCAGAGCGAAGATATCTTGAGGATAAACTCAATAATTCTGACATCGCATTTTTCGCCGCAGAAAAAGCGATTGAGGATGCAAAAGTAGATCCCGAGGAACTGGATTACTTAATCGTTGCTCATAACTACGGTGATGTTTGCAGTGATTCGTCTCAAAGCGACACGGTACCTAGCATAGCTGCCAGGGTAAAGCAGCGCTTGAAGATCAGGAATCCCAGATGTGTGGCCTACGATGTGCTTTTTGGATGCCCGGGCTGGATCGAAGGAGTGATCCAGGCCAATGCCTTCATAAAAGCCGGTATGGCGAAAAAATGCCTGGTAGTGGGTTCTGAAACCCTTTCCAGGGTAGTAGACCAGCACGATCGCGATTCCATGATCTATTCAGACGGGGCCGGGGCAACCGTATTAGAAGCCACTGATAAAGAAGGGGGGATCCTCTCTCACGAGAGCGCTTCTTTCACATACGAGGAAGCCAACTTCATATTCTTCGGAGAGTCCAATAAAAAGGAACTGGCAGATTCCAGACGTTATATTAAGATGCATGGGCGTAAAATATATGAATTCGCCCTAAGCCAGGTTCCCAATGCCATGAAAAGCTGCCTGGAAAAAAGCGGAAAAAGCATAGGAGACGTTAAGAAGATACTCATCCACCAGGCAAACGAAAAGATGGATGAGGCCATCATCAAACGCTTTTACCGCCTTTTCAATACCCCCGTTCCCGATGGGGTTATGCCTATGAGCATCAACGAACTGGGCAACAGCAGTGTGGCCACTGTACCCACTTTGCTCGATCTCATCCTCAAAGGCAAAATGAAAGACCAGCAACTTAACAAAGGGGATATTGCTATTTTCGCCAGTGTAGGAGCCGGGATGAATATCAATGCTATTGTCTATCAATTTTAGGAATGTACGAGGATAGCTACCCTAATAAGCGATACAGGCATACGCTCGAATTCTTACAGGAGCATATTCCTGCCCCTGCTTCCATTCTTGATCTGGGGGTTAGAAACCCTTTTTCAGATCTCATGGAAAAAAAAGGCTACAGGGTAGCCAATACGACCGGCGAAGACCTGGACCTGGACACCGAAGCCGTAAAAACAAACCCTGCAGAAGTAGTCACCGCTTTTGAGATCTTTGAGCACCTGGTAGCTCCCTATAATGTTCTGCGTGATATCAGGGCAAATAAATTAGTGGCCAGCGTTCCTCTGCGCCTTTGGTTCGCCCCGGCTTACCGAAGCAAAACAGACCCATGGGACCGGCATTTTCATGAGTTTGAAGACTGGCAGTTTGACTGGCTCCTTGAAAAGGCAGGGTGGGAGATCAAAAAAACACACCAGTGGACAAACCCGGTGGGCAAAATAGGGCTGCGACCACTTTTGAGGAATTTTACCCCCCGGTATTACGCTGTCTATGCTGAACGAAAAAATTAAAACCCGGATAGGTCTTTAAAAATGCATATAGAAAATCGTAGCTTTCCAAGACTTTGGACTGGCATGAAAACCTGATTTGCTTTGAATATCTACATCGTGATCCCGGCCCACAACGAGGCCGACTACATCGAAAAGACCCTGCTTTCCCTTGCAGGACAAAGCCTGCAACCTAAAAAACTGGTAGTGGTAGATGACCAGTCAGGTGATGACACTGCCAGGCTTGTACAAAATCATGCCAGGAATTATCCTTTTATTCAGCTGGTGAAGAAAACCTCCTCCAACCTCCACCTTCCCGGCAGCAAAGTAGTGAATGCCTTTAACGAAGGACTTAAAGTACTGGATGAGAACTATGATATCTTATGTAAATTTGATGCCGACCTGATCTTTCCGGAGGATTACCTGGAAAAAATCACAATGCATTTCCAGTCCGATCCCAAAATAGGAATGGCCGGGGGCTTCTGCCATATTGAAAAAAAAGAAAAGTGGATCCTGGAAGACCTAACCAACAAAGACCATATAAGAGGCGCCTTAAAAGCCTATCGAAAAGACTGTTTTAAAGCCATAGGCGGCCTTAAACCATCTATGGGCTGGGATACGGTAGATGAGCTTCTGGCACAATACCACGGCTGGTCCATTCTAACCGACCCCTCCCTGATTGTAAAACATTTACGCCCCACGGGATTTACCTATAACAAACAGGCCAAGCTAAAACAGGGGCAGGCATTCTACAAACTGCGATACGGGTTCTTCATTAGCATGATAGCTTCAGCCAAGTTAGCCGCCAAAAAAGGGGACCCCCGCCTGTTCAAGGATTACCTACAGGGCTTCCTGAATGCCAAAAGAAAAAAGATGCCATTCCTGGTTTCCAAAAAAGAAGGAGCCTTCATAAGAAGGCTCCGTTATAAAAATATGTGGTCAAAAATCTTTTGATTATTCTTCCATTACGACCCCAAGTGGCTTTCCTGTAGATCCATTTGGAAAAGGAATTCCCAGGAGGACCGAAAGTGTAGGTGCTATATCAGTGATCTCAGTACGCTCTGTACTGCTCCCCTTCTTGATTCCATTGCCGTAAAAGATAAGCGGCGCATGCGTATCATAATTTTGCCCGCTTCCGTGAGTAGAGCCTGTCCTGGAGTATACAATAACAGAAGGTTCCAGTACCAGCAGCACATCCCCGCTTCTTTTTTGATGATAACCGTTGTCCAACAATTCGGCTATACCGCCAGAGAAGGTTGCTCCCTCTAACTGCGAACGGGTATAGACCATGTTGATGCGCTCAAATTGAAGACAAAACTGCGCAACCGCCCTTTCAAGGTCCTGAGGATTTAAATCCTCCACGAGTAGCGTATCCTGATTAAAGAATATCTGGTTGTTCGAAACATTCAGGATAAGATCATCAAGCCCGAATTTTTCATCCACAAATTCCTCCAGGGATCGAACAAAATTTTGATGGTCAAAATATCCTGAAGGGATCTTTACCGATTGCAGATAAGAGGGTACATGCACTCCGCCATGGTCTGAGGTGAGGAACAGGGTATAATTACCTTCCCCTACCTTTTCATCCAGGGCAGTTAATAAACGCGCCAGGTCATTATCCAGTCGCAGGTAAGTATCCTGGATCTCTTTTGCATTTACCCCAAAGTTGTGTCCAATATAATCTGTGGAGGAATAACTAAGGGTGAGAAAATCTGTTACGTCATCCTGACCCAGTTCTTCCCCTTCAATGGCTGCGATGGCAAAATCTGTAGTAAGACTGTTCCCAAATGGCGTATTCTTAATGATATCATAGCCTTTATTAGCCTCTTTAAGCTCATCCAGATCATATGGAAAGGTAGCCGTTTCTTTTCCCCGGAAGCCACCTTCAAACTGGTTCTCATCATCCCCGCTTTCGACATAGGTCTCTATATCATAGAGTGGTTCCCAGGTGCGGAAATAACTTTCTGTCTGCCCCGAATTGTTGAATTCCTGCACCCATTGGGGTAATTGAGAGGCATAATAGGAGCTGGTTATCCATTTCCCTTCGTCTTCCCCATGAAACCAATACGCCCCATTTGCCGTGTGACCGGCGGGAAGCACAGCTCCCCTGTCTTTCATCCCGACACCTATGGTCTTACCTTTCATTTGGGTATGAAGGCGGTTCTCATCTGCTATACTGGTAGTAAGCATACGGTGGGGTGACATTTTCCCCGCAGCCGAAGCGGTCCCTACAGGATCTGCCTCTGGATCACCTGCACAATACACGCTTTCCTCATTAAATTTATCATACCAGTTATTCCCGATTATACCATGGGTTTGCGGGGCCGCGCCGGTAAAGACCGAGGCATGTCCCGGTCCTGTATAGGTAGGAATATAATTAAAATGGTTGTTTTTGAAATTAAACCCCCCATCGATCATTTTTTTAAATCCTTCATCCCCGAACCTGTTCCAGAAACGGGTTAAGTAATCGTATCTCATTTGATCCACCACAATTCCCACCACCAGTTTCGAACTGGTATGAAGTGGCTGTTGATCATTCGTGTTTTTTGAATCCCCTGTCTGTGCCGAAATCACCCCGGAAACCAGAACAGCGCATAAAACAAGAAATAAATGCTTCATTTTTTTATGTTTTAGGTTCAAAAATACAAGTTAAAGATTAATTCAGGGTTAAAAACATTGCCTAAAAAATTAGTATTTTAGCCCATACAAAATACACAAATGAGCTACCTTCATTCTATTGGTGAATATTTTTTGATGCTAAAAGGAGTCTTTGGCCGAATGACCAAAGGATCTGTTCTCAAGGAGTTGATTTTTAAAGAAATTGATGAACTAATCATCGGGTCCATATGGATCGTAAGTTTCCTATCCTTCTTTATTGGAGGAGTTGTAGCGCTACAAACCGCATTAAATTTAAATAATCCCCTGGTACCCAAGACCCTGGTAGCCTTTGCCGCAAGGGAGTCCATTATTTTAGAATTCTCCCCAACCTTCATCTCGATCATTATGGCGGGAAAGGTGGGTTCGTTCATTACTTCCAGTATTGGATCCATGAGGGTGACAGAGCAAATAGACGCCCTGGAGGTCATGGGTGTTAATTCGAAGAACTACCTCATATTTCCCAAGATCATTGCCATGCTCACCTATCCCTTTGTGATCGCCATTTCCATGTTCCTGGGAATTTTGGGAGCATATGCATCTGCCGTATTTGGAGGGTTTTTGGGTTCAGATGAATTTATCCAGGGGCTCCAGGAGGATTTCGATACTTTTCACCTGTTCTATGCCTTTTTTAAGACCTTCCTGTTCGCCATAATCCTTGCCACCGTTCCGGCTTACCACGGTTATTATATGACAGGAGGATCCCTGGAAGTGGGAAAAGCCAGCACGACCTCTTTTGTATGGACCTGTGTCGCACTTATTATCACGAATTATATAGTCACCCAATTACTACTTGGATAATGATAGAAATTAAAAATCTACATAAAAGTTTCCCTGATGAAGACGTTCTAAAAGGAATTGACTTCGTCTTTGAAACAGGAAAAACCAATCTCATAATTGGGCAATCAGGATCTGGAAAAAGTGTCCTCCTCAAATGTATGCTTGGGATCTTCACACCTGATGAAGGCAGCATCGAGTACGATGGGAAACCCTATTCAGAATTCACCGATGAGCAGAAACGGGAATTGCGGAAAGAAATTGGAATGTTGTTCCAGGGCGGAGCCCTTTTTGATTCCATGACGGTAGAAGAGAATGTGATGTTCCCTCTTAGAATGTTCACAAAGAAGAAGAAAAACGAACTTCTGGAACGGGTACATGAGGTTCTGGAACGGGTTAACCTGCAGGATACGGGAAAAAAATATCCTGCTGAAATAAGTGGGGGAATGCAGAAAAGGGTTGCAATCGCGAGAGCCATCGTCAACAAGCCCAAATATTTGTTCTGTGACGAGCCAAATTCAGGACTCGATCCACGTACGGCAACGGTGATCGATAACCTCATTCATGAGCTAACGGTAGAATACAATATCACCACCATCGTCATCACCCATGATATGAATTCCCTGCTGGAGATTGGGGAAAACATCGCATTCCTGAAGGATGGCGTTCTGGCATGGAAAGGAGATAAATCCCAGATTTTTAAAACCGACGATAAAGCCGTTACTGACTTTGTATATTCATCCGAATTATTCAAGAAGGTACAGGACGCCCAGCGCAAGGGCCTCTAATTCCTAGTTAAGAGCCCTTACGCTTAATGTATCCAGGGATAACCTTACTTTCAGCCATTGACTCAGTTTTTCCATTTCGTCATTCCGTACAGAAGAGGAGAGTGATTTATTCCACTTAACATTAAAGGTAGGTACCGTGTCAATTCTGGAAAAATTGGTCGTGACATTGTTGGCATAACTCATTTCCTCGATGTTACGATAATTGATTTTCGCTTCCCGGCTTATTTTTTCAAAAGGGATCCCGATCGCCCTGTAGCGAACCAATTCCTGCTCCAAAATCCTGATACGGGCGTCTTTATCTTCCACCACCTGTTGATTGCGTACATAAAGATCTTCTAATATTCCCGCTCTCACCTCACTGGAGAGTCGTTCTGCGATTTCAGAACTTTGGTCTGAGCCCTGATGCACCCTTAAATCAACCCCCTGAAGATCGGGAACGGCCTGTAATTGGGTCACCCACTCATTCACCTGTGATTGCGGCACCGGCCTGCCTATGAAATATAGATCGATCGTCTTCTTCTTGTAATCCTGACTGAATTTTACTACTTCGGCTCCCGGATAGTTTACCACCTGAGTGATAAAGTCTTTTGTTTTACTTTCAAAAACCTGCTGGCTCAGTAAATTCACGAACAAGATAATACTCGGGATCATCACCAGGACAGCGATCAGGGATGCAAGTCTTGCTGTGTTTTTTCTACGCTTGCTGTTTGCATACTTCACCAGGGGAAATCTCAGCAATTTAGCCACTACAAAAGTCGAGAGGGCAATAAAGACAGAATTGATAGAGAAGAGGTAAATTGCTCCCAATGCATATTCCCAGTTCCTTATAGCCAGTCCATACCCCACTGTACAAAGCGGCGGCATAAGCGCGGTAGCGATTGCTACTCCCATGATCACACTGGCAATGGCTCCCTTCTTGGTTTTGGCCACGATAAGGGCCAGACCGCCAAAAATAGCCACCAGGACATCCAGGATAGTGGGATAAGTTCGCGCAACCAGTTCTGGTGTTTCCTGTTTTATAGGGGAAACCAGAAAGTAAAGATAGGCTGTGAGCACACTCAGGCCTACCATGACCCCCAAATTGACCAGGGAACGTTTTAGGGTATCCACATCATTAATGGCCACAGAAAAACCCACCCCTACGATAGGCCCCATAAGTGGGGAGATTAACATGGCACCAATCACCACAGCTGTACTACTCACGTTGAGACCGATTGAGGCCACAAAAATGGAAAACACCAGGATCCAGGCATTGTGACCTTTAAAAGAAATGTCCCTTTTCACGATCTCCATTGTGGAATCCCGGTCAGTGTCCTCCTGTATATCCAGTAATTCCTTTATAAACTTTTTGAACTCCTTCCACAGGTTGCTGTTAGATGCACCTGTTGCTTCTGTTGCCTGAAGGCTTGAATTTTCTTTATTTATCTCCATCTGCTATCCCAGGTCCTCCCCGAATTTTTGCTGAACTCTTTGCCTGATTACTTTTATTTCCTGCTCTTTGCTCTTTGGAACAAGCATCAAAACATCTTTTTCATCAATAATGATATAATCCTGAAGCCCGTCAACAACCAACACTTTATTTGAAAAGGAACTAATGACATTCCCCGTAGCGTCCTCTGCTAAAACCCGGGCATTAAGCACCGCGTTTTCCTGTGCATCCTTCTCTACTTCATTATAGACCGAGCCCCAGGTACCCAGGTCGTTCCAGTCAAAAGAAGCGAGGACCATGTATACATTGTCTTCTTTTTCAAGTATCCCGTAATCAATAGAGATGTCCATGGCCTCTGGAAAATAGGTTTTGACAAATGCCGTTTCTTCCGGGGTGTTGAATACGGCATCTCCTTTCGTGAACAATTCGAAAATCTCAGGTAGATTCCTTTTAAAGGATCGCAGTAAATAGTTGATATTCCATATAAAAATACCCGCATTCCACACGTAATTCCCCTCGTTTAAAAAGCTTTGGGCTTTTTCAAAAGACGGTTTTTCGGTGAAGTTAAGCACCTTTTTAATTTTCGAAGCATCCTGCTCATAACGAATATACCCATAGCCGGTATTAGGAAAAGTGGGTTTGATCCCCAGGGTAACGATTTTTTCTTGCTCCATACAACTAGCTACCGCCTGCCTGATATCCTCATGAAAGGCCGCTTCATTTTCGATCCAGTGGTCACTGGGCGCCATGACCATAACCGCATTAGGGTTTTTCTTCCTGATCTTGAGAGCCGCAAGCAACACAGCGGGCGCGGTATTGCGCATCACAGGTTCCCCTATGATCTGTTCTTCCTTTATTCCCGGGAGTTGCTCCCTCACCAGTTGATTATATTTCTCATTGGTGAGGATCAAAATATTCTCTTCAGGGATCATCTTCTTTAACCTTTTATAGGTTGTTTGGATGAGGGTCTCCCCTGTCCCCAAAAGGTCCCTGAACTGTTTGGGGTTCCCGGCTGTACTTACAGGCCAAAACCTGGACCCTACTCCTCCTGCCATTAACACTGCAAAAACATTCTTATCCATTCCTTTATTTTTTTAGCCCGTCAGGACATGGTTTTTAGCAGCTCTACTTCGGCATTAGGCTGAAATAAATATACCCTTCCGGTATTGATCTCAATGCATTCATAGCGTTTAATCTTTCGCTGCCCCTTGACAAATACTTTCCCATTATAGATCCTGAAAGTACTCCCCTGCGGAACTTCAAAAATATAATTTTTTTCATTCGGCAAATCATACCTCTTTAAAGCGACCGAAAGATGGGCATCTGTATCGCTGCTGGCTTTCGGATTTTTAAAATGTCGCGCTATATACGGCAGGAGTTCTGCCGGAAAGATCTCGGGACGAATAAAAGGCAGCATCAATTGCTGAAAGGTCCTTTTCCATTCCAATCCGTGTGGTTTAATGGTTCGTCCATAGTTTTCAAAAGCAAGCAAATGGGCGATCTCATGAATTAATGTGATCAAAAACCTGTACTTATTGAGATTGGCGTTAACGGTGATCTGATGCACACCCTGAGGCAGCCGCCGATAATCCCCATGCCTGGTTTTTCTCTCATTCACGATCTTGAGGTGAATATGATGGGACTCGATCATCTGGAATACGGGATTAACCGCATGATCTGGTATATATCGCTCTAAGACATGTTTCATGTAGTTATGGAGTACTGTTGGAAACCTGCAGTAATTTCCCGTTGTAGAATTTGTTTCCTGTCAATGAAAAGTCTCCTATGTATTCGGCCATTTCGGCAGGGGTAATGGGAGCTTTATAGCCCGGGAAAGCCTCCTCGAGCATCTCCGTCTGTACAGCGCCCAAAGCCAAAACATTAAAGGCGGGGCCATTTTCTTTATATTCTTCAGCAAGCAGTTCCGTAAGGGTGATCACGGCTCCTTTACTGGAGCTGTAGGCAGATAAACCGGGGAATTTCATACTTCCCTGTACTCCACCCATACTACTCACCGTCACCACATGCCCCTGCCTGTCCATAAAGGGGATCATTTGCTGTGTAAGGGCAGCTACGCCAAAAACGTTGATCTTATAAACCCTTTCAAATTCTTCCATAGAAATCTCCCCAAAAGGTTTATTCACAATTGCACCGGCATTGTGAATGATCACATCTATCTTTTTCCAGCTTCCGGCAACATGATCTGCAACTTTTTGAAGATCCTCCTCCCTGGTAATGTCACAGGAAAAGGTCTCAACATTGTCATTTTTTAAGGCTTTTACAGGCTTCTCGTTTCTGGAAAGAGCCAGGACGCGGTGACCGGCCCCGGCGAGATGTTTCACCAGTTCGAGACCAATGCCACGACTCGTTCCCGTAACAATAATGTTTTTTTGCATCATTTCGTCATTTTTATTTCCCGCTCATTGGAATTGGCCATGCCAATAATACCGGGAATTAATTTCTCAATTAGTTCTGCCATATGAGCTGTATCCATATGTTCAAATTCGTCCTTTACGTGATGATAATATTCATAATTGGTAAAGTCAAAAGTGGAGATCGTCTGGGCCGGCACCTCGAATTCCCTGAAGAAAGGGTAATTATCACTTCTCCTGAAGAGATTGTATTCTTTCGCCTGCGGCAGAAACCCCAGTACTTTATCCCCTGCGTATGCATTGAATCTTTCGGCCAGGTTGGAGATCTCATAACCGGTAAGATACGCGGCATAATCCCTTTCCTGCATTGGGATCCCTATCATTTCCACGCTGAGCATCGCGTAGAGATCAAGATCGGCTTTTTTAAGCTTTTTTGCCAGGTGATCAGATCCCACAAGACCCATTTCCTCTGCAGAATAAAGAGCGAACAGGATGCTCCTTTTTGTTTCTATTCCTGAGAATTGCCTGGCCAGTTCCAGGACAGCCACCGTCCCACTGGCATTGTCATTGGCACCATTGGCCAGCGTATCACCTGCTACAGGTTTTCCCGAACCAATATGGTCATAATGAGCTCCAATAATAATGAATTCATCTTTTAGGCCAGGATCTGTCCCTTCTTTTAAGGCCACAAGGTTATAACCGTTAACTCCCTTAACCGGAAAAGAATCCCGGTAGGTCTCAAAAAAAGGAGGAAGATCGATTTTCCTGAATGCTTCCTCAATATGAACAGCCGCCTTTTCTATACCTTCACTCCCGGTGTTCCTTCCCATGAGCTCATCTGATGCAAGGTATTCAAGATCCCTTGCTATCCGGGCTTCTGAAACCGTTGAATTCGCACTTAGGCTAATTATCCGGCTGACCGAGCTTTCCGATTCTGACTTTTGTGAAACCTGCCTGGATTCGCCACAACTTAAAAAAAGCGCTGCGATCCCCACAAAACACACAGGAATTATAGTTTTTCTCATAAGGCTAAAGATAAAAAAATCCCACAATTGTGTGGGATTTTTATAAGCTATTATTGGTCAACAGTGACTTACGCCAGCATGGTAACCGGATTTTCAAGGTATTTTTTCAGGGTCTCCAGGAAAGCTGCCCCCGTAGCACCGTCAACCGTTCTGTGGTCACAGGCCAGGGTTAATTTCATGGTATTACCCACTACGATTTGCCCATTCCTTACCACCGGCTTTTCAACAATAGCCCCAACCGAAAGGATGGCTGAGTTAGGCTGATTGATGATGCTGGTGAATTCGGTGATCCCGAACATTCCCAGGTTGGAAACAGTAAAGGTACTGCCTTCCATTTCCTGCGGCTGCAATTTCTTGTTACGCGCCTTTCCTGCAAGCTCCTTTACATTGGCCCCAATTTGGGTCATGCTCATTTGATCTGCAAAGTTAAGAACAGGTACTACAAGACCTTCCTCCACCGCTACAGCAACCCCCATGTGGATGTGCCGGGCCATTCTGGTGGTATCCCCGGTCCACTGTGAATTCACTTTAGGATGTTTGCGCAAGGCCATTGCCGTTGCTTTGATCACCATATCATTGAAGGAAACCTTTATATCTGGAAGTTCGTTTATTTGCTTTCGGTTGGTCATGGCATTAGCCATATCCACCTCGATGGTAAGGTAATAATGCGGGGCGCTGAAATTGGATTCAGCAAGTCGCCTGGCGATAACCTTGCGCATTTGCGAATTCTTGACCTCATCGACCCGTTCTTCGCCCTGGGCTACAGGCACCGCGGCCGGAGCTGCAGGGGTTTCCGCTGCAGCAGC